>NZ_JBKBCT010000001.1:0-216317 GCF_050871525.1 Kineococcus auxinigenes
ATCGACCGCTTCGAGGTCGGTCGAGTGCGGGCGGCGTAGTAGGTGCTCGGGGCGATCTGCAATTCTCTGCAGATCGGCTCGACCCCGAATTGGTCCTTGTGCTCGTCGATGTAACGGTGGGTCAGTGGGAGGGGCGGTCGAGCTCCGCCGCGAAGAAAGCCGATGCTGACCTCAAGATCGCGTTGGCCCGGCGAAGCTCGCGCACTTCCTTCTCCAGCTCGGCCAGGCGGGCGGCGTCGTCGGTGGTCGTTCCGGGCCGGTCGCCGGCATCGACCTCGGCCTGGACGACCCAGTTGCGCAGCGTTTCGGGGTTGATGCCGAGCTGACCGGCGATGCGCTTCAGCGCCCCGTTCTTGGTGGTGGGGTCCCGGCGGGCGTCGACCGCCATGCGGATCGCCCGCTCACGCAGCTCGTCGGGGTACTTCCTGGGTGCAGCCATGGAGACCATCATCCTCTCGAAGGCGTTGTTTGGAGGTCTCCATCAAACCCGGGCCTTGACAAGGCCGAGTTGCTCGGCGATGCAAGCGGCTGGGCGATGCGCGCGGTCATCCCGCGTTCCATGCGCGGTCACGACTGCGTGCCACCACGATGATCCGCAGGGCAGGGGACTAGCGGGTGCCCCTCGCCGGTGACGGCGAGGGGCCGTGCGCTCCACCTGCCGCCTCGCCGTCGAGGAAGCCCCGCAGCAGGTCGTTCACGGCCGCCGGCTCGACCAGGTGCGGCCAGTGCCCCGCCGCGAGCGCCCGCAGGTCCGCCGAGGCCGCCAGCGGGTTCAGCGCCCGCAGCCGCCCGCCGTCCACGTCGCGGGTGCTGCGCACGTGCAGCAGGGGCACCCGCGCGGCCCGCAGCAGCGGCCGCGGGTCCAGCTCCAGGACGTCTGCCCACAGCGGCCGCACCACCGCGGCCGGCGTGGCGGCGATGCGCGCCACGACCTCCTCGCGCAGCAGCGGCAACCGTCCGCCCCACGCGGCGCGCATGGAGGCGACGAGCACCTCGTGCCAGCCGTCGGCGCGCGCCGCCGCCGCCCGCGCCCGCTTGGCGCGCACGGCCTGCTCGGTGACCGGCACGTTGGAGTCCAGCAGGACCAGCCGGCGCACCAGGCCGGGCCGCCGCACGGCCAGCGCCAGGCCGACCACGCCGCCGGTGGAGTGCCCCACGAGGTCCACCGCGTTCGACCCGGCCACCCGCGCGACGCGCTCGCCCACCTCCGCGGCCACCGCGTCCAGGCCGGCCGGGCCCGCCACCGGCTCCTGGTCGCCGTGCCCGGGCAGCTCCAGCGGCACGGCGCGGCGCCCGGCGGCGGCCAGCGCGTCGCGCTGCGCCGACAGCTCCACCGCGCGGCAGCCCACGCCCGGCAGCAGCACCACCGGTGGCCCGCCCGCGGCGCCCACCCGGCGCGGCCCGCTCAGGCGCTCGCCAGCACGCGCACGGACCACGCCGGCACCCGCAGCGCCGCCCCCGCCGGTGCGGCCCGGCGGCGCCGGTCGGGCGTGCTGCTCCAGCGCGGGTGGAAGCGGGGCAGGCCCTCGACCGCGGGCAGCACCACGTCCCGCTGGCGCGCGCCGGCGTTGACGACCACCAGCACCGACGCCAGGCCCCGGTCCCGCCCGTCGACGAGCACCTGCAGGATGCGCCGGCCCGCGTCGTGCCAGTGGCCCACGGTCATCGGCGTGCCGTCCTCGGCGAACCAGCGCAGGTCCTCGCGCTGCTCGCGCACCGGGTGCCCGCGGCGGACCCCCGCCTCGGCCAGCACCGGGTAGCGCGTGCGCAGCGCCACGAGCTCACGGGTGTCGGCCAGCAGGTCGCGCTGCCAGTCGGCCAGGTCCCAGTCGATCCAGGACACCTCGTTGTCCTGGCAGTAGGCGTTGTTGTTGCCGCCCTGCGAGCGCCCGAACTCGTCGCCCGCGGTGATCATCGGAACGCCCGAGGACAGCACCAGCGTCGCCAGGAGGTTGCGCACGCTGCGCCGCCGCGCGGCCAGCACGGCCGCGTCGTCGGTGGGCCCCTCCACGCCGTGGTTCCAGCTGGTGTCGGAGTCGCTGCCGTCGCGGTTGCCCTCGCCGTTCGCCTCGTTGTGCTTGCGGTCGTAGGAGACCAGGTCCGCCAGGGTGAACCCGTCGTGGGCGGTGACGAAGTTGACGCTCGTCAGCCGCCCGCGGGTGACGTCGAAGGTGTCGGCCGACCCGGCGAAGCGGGTCGCGAACTCGCGCAGCCCCCGCCCGGCCGCGTCCGGCACCGCGTGCCCCAGCGCCACCTCCCGCGCGTCGGTCAGCCAGAAGCGGCGCACGCCGTCGCGGAAGCGGTCGTTCCACTCGTGCACGGGCGGCGGGTACTGGCCGGTGCGCCACCCGAAGGGGCCGATGTCCCAGGGCTCGGCGACGTGCTTGACCTGCGCCAGGACCGGGTCGGCGGTCAGCGCCACCAGGAACGGGTGGTCGGGGGTGAAACCCTCCCGGCCGCGCGCGAGCGTGGTCATGAGGTCGTAGCGGAAACCGTCCACCCCGTACTCGCTCACCCAGTGCCGCAGCGAGTCCAGGGCCAGCTGCACCACGCGCCGCTCGCCGAAGTCCAGCGAGTTGCCGCAGCCGGTGACGTCGAAGGGCCGCCCGCCGGCGTCGCGCAGGTAGTACGTGGCCTCGTCCAGGCCGCGCAGCGACAGGTGCGCGCCGTCGGGGCCCTCCTCACAGGTGTGGTTGTAGACGACGTCCAGCAGCACCTCGATGCCCGCCTCGTGCAGGCCCGCGATCGCGCGGCGGAACTCCTCGCGCACGGCGCCCGCACCCGCCGCGCGCGCCGCGGCAGTGGCGTACCCGGGGTGCGGGGCGTTGAAGGCCAGGGTGTTGTAGCCCCAGTAGTTGACCAGCCCCCGCCGGCGCAGGTGCACCTCCGAGGTGCTGGCGTGCACCGGGAGCAGCTCCAGCGCGGTGACGCCCAGGCCCGTCAGGTGCTCCAGGACCGCGGGGTGGGCCAGGGCCGCGTACGTGCCGCGCAGCTCCTCGGGCACGTCCGGGTGCCGCTTCGTCAGGCCCTTGACGTGCGCCTCGTAGACGACGGTGCGCGACCAGGGCGTGCGCGGCTGCTCGCCGGGGCGCACCCGCAGCGGCTCGGGCATCGGGCCCAGCACCACCCCGCGCGGCACGTGCGGTGCGCTGTCGCGCCCGTCGGGCACCGCGAGGTCCCCGCGCAGGTCGGCGTCCACGGCGTGCCCGAAGACCTCCGGGGCCAGGGCCACCTCGCCCTCCACGCCGTGCGCGCACGGGTCCAGCAGCAGCTTGGCCGGGTTGTGCCGCAGGCCCCGCTCGGGCTCCCAGCGCCCGTGCACCCGCAGGCCGTAGCGGCTGCCGGCGCGCAGGTGCGGCACGTGCCCGTGCCACACGCCCAGCTCCACGTCCGGCAGGGGGGTGCGCACCTCGCGGCCGGAGTCGTCGAACACGCACACCTCCACCCCGTCGGCGTGGGCCGCGAGCACGGCGACGTCGGCGCCGCCGCCCTCGTCCTCCGGGCGCAGCGTGACGCCCAGGGGGTGCGGGGCGGCCCCCCGCCGGTCGGTGCGGGTGGTCGGTCCGTCGCGGCGCGTGGTCGGAACAGGCACCGGCGCAGTCTGCCCGAGCGGAGGCGCGCTTGTCGGGCCGAGGGGCGCTCGCGCGGTCCCGGGCCGCCGCCGCGCTCCTACACTGGTGGCCGTGACGGCGTACCTCGACCACGCCTCGACGACCCCCCTGCGGCCCGAGGCCATCGAGGCGTACGCCTCCGCCGCCGCGCTGACCGGCAACCCCTCGTCGCTGCACTCGAGCGGCCGCCGCGCCCGCGCGGCGGTGGAGGAGTCCCGCGAGGCGCTGGCCGCGGCCGTGGGGGCGCGCCCGTCGGAGGTGGTGTGGACCTCCGGCGGCACGGAGGCCGACAACCTCGCCCTGAAGGGGCTGTACTGGGCGCGCCGCGCCGCCGACCCGCGCCGCCGCCGCGTCCTGGTGGGGGCCGCCGAGCACCACGCCGTGCTGGACGTGGCGCAGTGGCTCGCCGAGCACGAGGGCGCCGACGTGCGCCTGGTCCCGGTCGACGCCGCGGGCCGCACCGACCTGGACGCCCTGCGCGAGGCGCTGGCCGACGGCGGTGACGAGGTGGCGCTGGTGTCGCTGATGTGGGCGAACAACGAGGTCGGCACCGTGCAGCCGGTCGCCGAGGCGGCGGAGCTGGCGCACGCGGCCGGGGTGCCGCTGCACACCGACGCCGTGCAGGCCGTGGGGCACCTGCCGGTGGACGTCGCCGCCGCCGGCGTGGACGCCCTGTCGCTGTCGGCGCACAAGTTCGGCGGCCCGGTGGGCGCCGGTGCCCTGGTGCTGCGCCGCGGCACGCCGCTGGTGCCGCTGCTGCACGGCGGCGGGCAGGAGCTGGGGGCGCGCTCGGGCACGCTGGACGCCCCCGCCGCCCGGGCGACCGCCGCCGCGCTGACCGCGGCGGTCACCGCGATGCCGGAGGAGTCCGCCCGCGTCGCGGCGCTGCGCGACCGGCTCGTGGCGGGCCTGCTGGCCTGCGCGGACGGAGTGGTGCTGCGCGGCGACCCCGTCCTGGGCCCCGCCCACCGGCTGCCGGGCAACGCCCACGTCACCGTGGCCGGCTGCGAGGGCGACTCCCTGCTGTACCTGCTGGACGCCGCCGGCGTGGAGTGCTCCACCGGCTCGGCGTGCCAGGCGGGCGTGCCCCGCCCCAGCCACGTCCTGCTGGCCGCGGGCCTGGACGAGCGCGAGGCCGCCGGTGCGCTGCGCTTCTCGCTGGGGTGGAGCTCCACCGGCGCCGACGTGGACGCAGCCCTGGCCGCGGTCGGTCCCGCCGTGGAGCGGGCCCGGCGCGCCTCGGCGCCGGCGCGCGGCTCGCGGGGCCGCCGCCGACCGCCGGCAGCGCCGGTCGCCGGGACGGTGGCGTCCTGATGCGGGTGCTGGCCGCCATGAGCGGCGGGGTGGACTCCGCGGTCGCCGCCGCCCGCGCGGTGGACGCCGGGCACGACGTCGTCGGCGTGCACATGGCGCTGAACCGCGCACCGGGCACCCTGCGCACCGGCTCGCGCGGCTGCTGCACGATCGAGGACGCCCTGGACGCCCGCCGCGCCGCGGACCTGCTCGGCATCCCCTTCTACGTGTGGGACCTGTCGGAGTCCTTCGTGCAGGAGGTGGTGGAGGACTTCGTCGCCGAGTACGCGGCCGGGCGCACCCCGAACCCCTGCGTGCGCTGCAACGAGCGCATCAAGTTCGCCGCGCTGCTGGACAAGGGCGTCGCGCTGGGTTTCGACGCCGTGTGCACCGGGCACTACGCGCGGGTCCTGCGCGGGGCGGACGGTTCCGCCCAGCTGCACCGCGCCGCGGACGCCGCCAAGGACCAGTCGTACGTGCTGGCCGTCCTGGACGCCGACCAGGTGGCGCACGCGATGTTCCCGCTCGGCGACGCGCCCACCAAGGAGCAGGTGCGCGCCGAGGCCGAGCGCCGCGGCCTGCCGGTGGCGCGCAAGCCCGACAGCCACGACATCTGCTTCATCCCCGACGGCGACACCCGCGGGTTCCTCGCCGACAAGCTGGGCGAGGAACCCGGGGAGGTGCTCGACGAGGACGGCGCGGTGCTGGGCACCCACACCGGCACCTACGGCTTCACCGTCGGGCAGCGCAAGGGCCTGGGGCTGCGCCGCCCCGCGCCCGACGGCCGGCCCCGGTACGTGCTGTCCATCGAGCCGGTGCGCCGCACCGTCACCGTCGGGCCCGCCGAGCGCCTGGCGGTGGGGGAGCTGCACGCGCTCGAGGCGGTCTGGAGCGCGCCGGAACCCGTCGGCCCGGTGGAGGTGCACGTGCAGGTGCGCGCGCACGGCGAGGCCGTCCCGGCGGTCGCCGAGGTGACCGGCGAGCAGGTGCGGGTGGTGCTGCGCACGCCGCTGACCGGTGTCGCCCCCGGGCAGACGGTGGCGTTCTACGCCGGAACGCGCGTGCTGGGTTCGGCCACGATCTCCGGGACCTCCCCCGCACGGAGCTGAGGCCCGCAGGCCCCCGACCCGGCGGTGCGCCGGGTCGGGCGGGTCAGGCGGGTGGCTGTGGCGCGTGCCCGGCCGGTACGACCTCGGCGGGCAGCGGCGGACCGGGCGGGGTGCCGTCGCCGAAGGGGCGCCCGCCCAGCTCCTCGCGGTGGTGCGGTTCCCACCAGCCGGATGTGTCCGGGCCCTTCGGCACCACGCCGGTGGGGTTGATGTCCCGGTGGACCTCGTAGTAGTGCGCCTTGATGTGCACCAGGTCGATCGTGTCGCCGAAGCCGGGGGTCTGGAACAGGTCGCGGAAGTAGGCCCACAGCACCGGCATCTCGATGAGCTTGCTGCGGTTGCACTTGAAGTGGCCGTGGTAGACGGCGTCGAAGCGCGCCAGCGTCGTGAACAGCCGCACGTCCGCCTCGGTGATGGTCTCGCCCACGAGGAACCGCTGCCGCGACAGGCGTTCCGAGAGGGCGTCCAGCCGGGAGAACAGCCGGTCGTACGCCCGCTCGTACGAACCCTGCGTGCCGGCGAAACCCGCCCGGTACACCCCGTTGTTGACGTCGCGGAACACCGCCTCGTTCAGCTCGTCGATCTGCTCGCGCAGGTGCTCGGGGTACAGGTCCGGGGCGCCGTCGCGGTGGTGCTCGCGCCACTCGGTGGACAGGTCCAGCGTCATCCGCGGGAAGTCGTTGGTGACGACCTGCCCGGTGGCGACCTCCACGATCGCGGGCACGGTGATGCCGCGCGGGTAGTCCGGGAAGCGCGCGAAGTACGCCTCCTGCAGCCGCTCGATGCCCAGCACCGGATCGCGACCGCCGGGGTCCAGGTCGAAGGTCCAGCTGCGCTCGTCGTGGGTGGGGCCGCAGATCCCCAGCGAGAGCACCGGTTCCAGCCCCAGCAGCCGGCGCACGATGCTCGCCCGGTTCGCCCAGGGGCACGCACGGCTGACCACGAGCCGGTACCGGCCCGGTTCCACGGGGTACCCGTCGCGGCCGTCGGCGGTGATGCGGGTCGTGATGTAGCGCTGGTCGCGCTCGAACGAGCCCTGGGGGTTCACGTACCCCGTGCTGCCTGCGCTGTCGGCCATGCAGCGACCGTAACGGCCGTGCGGCCGGGGCGCCCGGTCAGCCCGGGCGCTCCGCGGCGCCCCGGCTCAGCGCCAGGTGATCGGCCCGTCGACGTCCGGGGAGTACGCGGTGTCGTAGGGGGCGAAGCGAACGCCTGTCGCAGGGGCGTCCGCGGGAGCGACACCGACCCGGCAGGTCGTGAACGACTGCCCGGGGGCGAGCCCCGTCGGTGCGCCCTTCTGGGGGCAGCGCTCCCAGTCGCCGAACACGACGAGGTGGCCGGCCGGTCGACCGCTGGGCAGGGTGACGTCCATCTCCGGGCCCCAGTGCTCCAGGTCCTCGCTGCTGCCGGCGACCGCGGTGATCGTCACCCAGGCGTAGGTGGGCACGTACCCGGCGGCGTCCTCGACCCCGAGCTCGACGAGCTCCGCCTCGGTGCCCTGCTCGATCCTGTCCACGCGCAGGCTGACGATGCCCGGGTTCCCGTCCCCCTCGTCGAGCGGGACCACCGCCGACTCGCCGGTGCGCAGCGCGGAGCCGGGGGCGGTGAGGTCGCTGCCGGCGACGGGTGCGCCCGAGGCCCCGGCGGGCGAGGCGCTCGGCGCCGGTGCCGAGGCGGTGCCCGACGGGGACGGTGACGCGCTCTGCGTGACCGTCACCGTGGCGGGTGCCGGGGCGGCGGCGGTGCGACCGCTGCAGGCGCTGAGGGCGACGACGGGCAGCAGGCAGGCGGCGGCGAGGGCGCGCGTGGTGTTCACAGGGGATCCTCCGCAGGACGTGGGTTCGCTCCCGGGGTGCTGGCGGTCCTGCGCCCGCACCCTCGTCGTTCACCCGCGCGCCCACCGGCGCACCCGGGCGGAGCAGCGCCCGTGCCGCGGACGACCCAGGGCCGTCACGAGCCGTGCGAGGACGGTCAGCTCACCAGCACCGTCACCGCGTGGATGAGCAGACCCACCAGGGCCCCCACGACGGTGCCGTTGATGCGGATGAACTGCAGGTCCCGCCCGACGAACAGCTCGATGCGGTTCGCGGCGTCGTCGCCGTCCCAGCGCGCCACGGTGTCGGAGATGACCGTCGCCAGTTCCGGGGCGAAGCGGCGCACCACGTGCCCGGCGGCGTCGGTGAGGTGGCGCTCCACGCGCGCGGCGAAGACGGCGTCGTCCACCAGGCGGTGGCCCAGGTCCACCAGCGCCTCCTCGCTGCGGGTGCGCAGCGAGGAGGCCGGGTCGGCCAGGGCGTCGTTGAGGTAACCGCGCACGCTCGTCCACAGACCGGCGAGGGTGTCGGCCAGGCCGGGGGAGGTCAGCAGCCGCCGCTGGAACTCGTCCGCCTTCGCGCGGGTGTCCGGGTCGTTCTGCAGGGCGTCGGCGTAGCGGGCCAGCAGGTCGTCGATGGCCTTGCGGCCGGGGTGCTCGCGGTCGGCGGCCACGTCGTCCACCCACCGCTGCGCCTCGGCGTGCACCCGCTTGCCCAGGCGCTCGTTGAGCCAGTCCGGCGCCCACAGCGGTGCCCGCTCCTCCACCAGGCGGCGCACCGTGTGCTCGTTGGCGCGCAGCCAGCGCTGCGCCTCGGCGAGGGTGAGGTCCACCACCGGGCGGTGGGTGCCGTCGCGCACCACCTCGGCCAGCAGCCGGCCCAGCACCGGGCTCCAGGGCTCCGCGGCCAGGCGGCGCACCACGACCTGGTCCAGGACGCCGGTGACCTCCTCGTCGCGCAGGATCCCCAGCGCACCCGTGAGCACCGTGGCGGCCTCGTCGACGACCCGGGCGGCACCGCCGCGGCCGTGCAGCCAGGAACCGACCCGGGCGGGGACCCCGGCGCGCTGGACCTTGTCGCGCACGACGTCCTCGGCCAGGAAGTTCTCGGCGACGAACTGCTCCAGGCTCTTGCCCAGGGCCTCCTTGCGCCGGGGGATGAGCGCGGTGTGCGGGATCGGCAGCCGCAGCGGGTGGCGGAACAGCGCGGTGACGGCGAACCAGTCCGCCACCGCGCCGACCATCGCGGCCTCGGCCGCGGCGTTGACGAAGCCCCAGGCGCCGTCGCGGCCCAGCGTCGCGCCGTACACGACCGCGGCCACCACCAGCAGGCTCGTGGCGACCAGCCGCATGCGCCGCAGCCCGCTGCGGCGCTCGGCGTCCCCCTCGCCGTCTCCGGGCAGGCCGGGGGCGGCGGGCGGGGCGGGGGTGCGCGGCGCGGGGTGCGTGGTGCTGCTCACCGCGCCATCCTCGCCCACGCGCGGCCCGCCCACGCGCCGCCGCCCCTCACGCCGCCACCCCCGCCACCACGACCGCCCCGCCCTCAGCTCACGGGGTGACCGCGGAGCGCACCGCCTGCTGCACCGAGGTCAGCCACTGCGAGCCGGGCGCCGGCACGCCCGTCCCGGCGCAGGTCACGTCCTGCTCCGGGGCGACGCCGGTGGTGAGGAACTCGTCGACGACCGCGTCCACGCACGGGTTGCCCGCCGAGGCGTACAGGGCGTGGTCGCCCTCGTCCTCCACGGTGACCATGACCGACGACCCCAGCGCCTCGTGCGTCTCGACGGCGCCCTCGTAGGAGGTCGCCGGGTCGTGGCGCGACTGCACGATGAGCAGCGGCGGCAGGTCGCGGCCGTCGGGCCGCGGCAGGCTCAGCGGGGCGCGGTCCCAGTACCCGCACGGCTGCTGGGTCACGGACCAGCCGCGCAGCGGGTACTGCGAGCCCTGGATCTGCCCCAGGTCGTTCCAGGAGTCCTCCCCACGGGTCCACGCGGTGTCGTTGCACGTGGTGGCCAGGAACGTCGCCGCGAAGGAGTCCGCGTGGGCGGGGCGCTCCTCGGCCAGGCGCTCGGGCAGCAGCGCCTGCACGCGCCCGGCCAGGTCGGCGGCCGCGGCGTCCAGGGCCGCGCCCGCCGCCGGGTCCGCACCCGCGGCGGAGCGCAGGCCCGTCACCACGTCCAGGCCCCGCAGGATCCACGCCAGCTGCTCGAACAGCGTCTTGGAGTACATGGCCTGCGCGACCAGGCCGTCCACGACCCGGCCGTCCACGAGGACGACCCCGGCCACCTGCAGCGGCCGGGCGGCCAGCTCGGCGCGCACCCTCTCGTAGGTGCCCTCGACCGCACCGGCGGTGGGCCCCAGGCCGAACAGCCAGTCGTAGCTCGCCGCCCAGGTGGCGAAGTCGGCCTCGAAGCGGCGCTGGAAGGCCGGCGGCTGGTTCTCGCTGAACACCTCCTGGAAGGCGGCGGTCGCCTCGACGCTGGAGTCCAGCACGAAGCGGCCCACCCGGGCGGGGAAGTAGGTGGCGTACTGCGCGCCCAGCCAGGTGCCGCCGGAGTAGCCCACCCAGTCGATCGTCTCGCGGTCCAGCGCGTGCCGGACCAGGTCGACGTCGGCGATGGTCTGCTCGGTGTTCACCACGTCGACCAGCGGGTCGTCTTCGCAGGCGGCCGCGGTGGCCCGCATCGCCTCGGCGGTGGCCGCCAGCGCCTCGGGCGAGCGGTCGCGCGGGTCGGGCGCCTGGAGCATCGCAGCGTTCGCCTCCGCCCCGCACGTCAGGACCGAGCCGGCGCCGGTGCCGCGCACGTCCAGGCCGATCACCTCGGTGCCCGCCAGCGCCGGCTGCCCGCCGAGCGTGGCCAGCGACAGGCCCGCACCGCCCGGGCCGCCGGGGTTGGTGATGATCGTGCGGGCCGGGCGCTCGCCGGTCTGCGGCAGCCGGCTGATCGCGATGCGCAGCGGCTCGCCGGCGGTCGGGTCGAGGTGGTCGCGCGGCACGAGCACCTCGGCGCACTCCAGCAGGGGGGCGAGCTGCGCGGAGCCCACGGCTTCGGCGGTGCACGGCGCCCACGCCGGTTCCTGCTCGCGGTAGAGCGCCGGGTAGCGCTGCTCGAACTGCTGCTGCGCCTCGGCGAGCGTGGCCGGGCGGGCCGTGGCCAGCGCGGACAGCGGCGCGTCGCCCGGCAGGGCGGCGGTGGGGGCGGTGGTGGTGGGTGCGGACGCCGCCGAGGCGGTGCCGCCGGCGAGCAGGGTGGCGCCGAGGGCGACGGCGCCGGCCGCGGCCAGCGACCGGCGGTTCCGGGGGGTCGCGGTGGGCGGTGCGGTGCGGCGCGGTGCCGGCTGCTGGTGCATGGGCGGCCTCTCCGGTGGGGCTGGTGGGACGACCGCCTGCGTCTGTGCGGCGGCTGTGGACCCATCCACCCGTACCCACCGGGTCCGCGTCCAGTGACGACCGGCTCGCTCCGGGTCCGACGTTCGTCGCACCCGCCGCGCCGGTAGCGTGCGCGGACGTGCCCGACGCCGATCCCGCGCCCGTCGCCGACCCCGCCGCCGACCCCGCCGCTGAACCCGCCGTCGAGCCTGCCCCCCAGCACGGCCCCGGTGCCGTCAGCGCCCCCGCCGCCCTGCCGGGCACGGACCCCCGCGAGGCCGTGCGGACCGTCTTCGGCGAGCTGGGCGAGCCCCCGCACGTGCCGCACCTGCCGCAGCTGCCCGCCCGCGGCCCCGGCGCGGACCCGGTGGGGCGCGCCGCCGCGCTGCTGGTGGACCTGCCGGTGGACCTGCAGCCGTCGGGGTGGCGGTTCACCGACGCGCCCGGCCGCGACCAGGAGCGCGCGCGCTCGTACCTGCGCGCCGACCTGGACGAGCTCGCCGAGGCCGCGGAGGGCTGGCGCGGACCGCTGGTGCTGGCGGTGCTGGGCCCCTGGTCGCTGGCCGCCGCCGTCGAGCTGCACCGCGGCGAGCGCAGCGCGTCCGACCACGGGGCCCGCCGCGACGTGGTCGCCTCCCTCGCCGAGGGGATCGCCGCCCACGTCGCCGACCTGCGGCGGCTGGTGCCGGGTGCGCGGCCGGTCGTGCAGCTGCAGGAGCCCTCGCTGCCCGCCGTGCTCGCCGGGCGGCTGCCCACGCAGTCCGGCTACGGCAGCCTGCGCGCGGTGGACCGCGCCGAGGTGCGCGCCGGCCTGCGCGCCGTGGTCGACGCGGTGCGCGCCGCCGGCGCCGAGCCCGTGGTGCGCCTGGCCCCGGACGAGCCGCCGCTGGCGCTGGTGCGCGAGGTGGGCGCAGCCGGTGTCGCGCTGGACGTGGCGCGCCTGGGAGCGCACGGGTGGGAGTCGCTGGCCGCGAGCGTCGAGGACGGGGTGCGCCTGTGGGCGGGGGTCCTGCCCGCCGTGGCCGCTCCTCCGGCGGTCGCGGCGCTGGTCGACGCGGTGCGGGGCCCCTGGCGCCGCGTGGGGCTGCCCGCGGCGGACCTGGCCGGGGTGGTCCTCACCGGTGCCGAGGGCCTGCAGGACCTGCCGCCGGACGCCCTGCGCGGTGTTCTGCGCCGGTTGCGCGAGGCGGGCGCGGCGCTCGCGGAGGCCTCCGGTGACTGAGGTGGCACCGCTGTTCCGCGAGGCCGGGCCGGCGGACGTGCCGGACGTGGTGGCGCTGGTGGAGTCCGCCTACCGCGGCGAGGCCAGCCGGGCGGGCTGGACCACGGAGGCGGACCTGCTCGACGGCCGGCGCACCGACGAGCAGGGCGTCGCCGCGATCGTGGCGGACCCCGACGCGGTGCTGCTGCTGGCCGAGCGCCCCGCGGGGGAGCCGGCCGGTGCGCGCCTGGTGGGTTGCTGCGAACTGCGCCGGACCGGGGACGCCGCCTACTTCGGCACCTTCGCGGTGCGCCCGGTGCTGCAGGGCGGAGGCATCGGCGCTGCACTGCTGGCGCACGCCGACGCGGAGGCGGTGCGGCGCTGGGGTTCACGGGCGCTGGAGATGACGGTCATCGCCCAGCGCGCCGACCTCATCGCCTGGTACGAGCGGCGCGGTTTCACCGCCACGGGGCAGCGGCGGCCGTTCCCGCACGGCGACGAGCGGTTCGGGGTGCCGCGGCGCGACGACCTGGAGTTCCTGGTGCTGCGCCGGGCGACCGGCTCGTCGCCCGGCGCAGCCTGAGGGGCGGGCCTCAGCGCAGGTCGGCCTGGACCTCGATGGTGAGGAACTCGTCGTCGTCCGGCACGCCCTCGGTGCGCCCGGCGGAGAACGGGAAGTTGTTGTCGTTGCCGACGACGATCGTGTGCTCGTCCACCACGTCCACGCTCTCGATCGTCTGGAACGGGAACGTCACGTAGCCCGACTCCGCGCTCAGCTCGCCGGCGACGCCGTCCGGGTCCGGCACGGCCATGAGGTTGACCAGCTGGGTCTTCAGCGGGTGCCCGGCGGCGTCGGTGCGGCTGGTGTCGACGAGGAACACGGCCTTGAAGACGGCGGTGGCGCCCTGGCCGTTGTCGCGCTCCAGCACCAGGTAGCGGTGGTCGTCGACGCGGGTGAAGTCGCCGATGGCGTTCTTCGGCGACTCCAGCCGGTAGGTGAACTCCTCGCCGCGGTAGCGCTGCTGCTTCGTGTCGTAGCGCAGGACCCGCAGGTCCTGGGGGTCGTCGCCGGCGACGGGGCCCTCGAGCATCGGGAACAGGTAGCGCCCGTCGGCGGACATCGCCATGCCCTCGAAACCCTTGCTGCCGCCGAGGTTGGCCTCGGCCTCGCCCAGCAGGGGGTTGTCGGGGGAGGCCACGCCGGGCAGCGGCACGGGCGCCTCGATCAGCCGGCCGGCGGCGTCGGTGTGCAGCAGGTACGGCCCGAACTCCTCGCCGAACCAGAACGTGCCGTCGGGGGCCTGGCGGAAGGACTCCACGTCGAAGTCGGCCCCGGTCAGGCGACGGTCCTCGCGCGTCAGCTGCCAGGTGACCTTCCGGTACGGGTCGGACAGGGTGAACCCGCCGGGGACCACGGCGACGGAGCCGTCCTCGGCGGGCTGCAGGCGGTGCACCGCCAGCAGGAAGTCGGCGCTGTTCGCCTTGGCGCCGTACCCGTTGTCGGAGAGCACCAGCCAGCTGCCGTCGGGCTGCACGAGGTTGCCGGAGAAGCCCTGCACGGGCTGCGCCTCGAACGGCACGCTCACGCCGTTGGCGCCCTCGATCGCCGAGCCGCTGGGCACGGGCTCGCCGAAGGTGGCGGCGGGCAGGACGTGCCGGTCCACGAGGCGGGCGGACTGGGCGGGGAAGTCGTCGTCGAAGCGGTCCTCGCGGGCGGAGGCCGCCGTGGTCCCGGCGAAGGTGCCGGCGAGCACGGCACCGGTCAGGACGAGGGGGAGTGCGGCGCTGCGCCGCGGGCGGGAGGAGGTCACGGGCGGGGACGCTAGGGCAGCGCGCCGGACCCCTGGACGGACGCCGGGCGTCGCCCGGGTGAACGCTGGGTGCCCGCTCGGTACCGCTGCCGGCCCTCCGCCAGGGCTCCCCGCCCGGCGCGTGTCGGTGCGGCGCGGCAGGATGTCCCGCGTGAGCCAGAGCGCCGAGAGCACCGCCGGGAGCACCGCCGAGGACCCGCTGGACGGGCAGGTCCCCGCCGCCGCGCGGCACCGCTGGCAGGAACTGGCCCAGCGGGTCGAGGCCGCCCGGTTCGCCTACTACGTGCGCAACGCCTCGCCCATCAGCGACGGCGAGTACGACGCGCTCGAGCGCGAGCTGCGCGCCCTGGAGGACGAGCACCCGGCGCTGCGCACCCCGAGCTCGCCGACGCAGACGGTCGGCGGCACGTTCTCCACCGAGTTCACCGCCGTGGACCACCCCGAGCGGATGCTCAGCCTGGACAACGCCTTCTCCACCGACGAGCTGTCCGCGTGGGCGGCGCGCGTGGAGAAGGAGGTCGGCACCGGCGCGCGGTACCTGTGCGAGCCGAAGATCGACGGCCTGGCCGTCGACCTCGTCTACGAGGACGGCCGCCTCGTGCGCGGCGTCACCCGCGGTGACGGGCGCACCGGCGAGGACGTCACCCTCAACGTCCGCACCATCGCCGACGTCCCGCAGCAGCTCACCGGCGAGGACCTCCCGGAGTTCCTGGAGGTGCGCGGGGAGGTGTTCTTCCACGTCGCCGCCTTCGAGGAGCTCAACGCCCGCATCATGGACGCAGGCAAGGCCCCCTTCGCCAACCCCCGCAACGCCGCCGCCGGCTCGCTGCGGCAGAAGGACCCGCGGGTCACCGCCTCCCGGCCGCTGCGCGTCCTCGTGCACGGCATCGGCGCCCGGCGCGGCATGGAGAACGCCACCCAGTCCGAGGCGTACGCCAAGCTCGCCGCGTGGGGCCTGCCCACCTCCTCGCGCGCGAAGGTCGTCGACACGCTGGAGGAGGTCGCCGAGTACGTCCGGTACTACGGCGAGCACCGCCACGACGTCGAGCACGAGATCGACGGCGTCGTCGTCAAGGTGGACCAGGTGCCGCTGCAGCGCCGGCTGGGCGCCACCTCCCGAGCACCGCGCTGGGCGATCGCCTTCAAGTACCCGCCCGAGGAGGTGACCACCAAGCTGCTGGACATCAGCGTCAACGTGGGCCGCACCGGCCGGGTCACCCCGTTCGCGCACCTGGAACCCGTGAAGGTCGCCGGCTCCACGGTGCAGCTGTCGACGCTGCACAACTCCGACGAGGTCGAGCGCAAGGGCGTCCTCATCGGCGACACGGTCGTGGTGCGCAAGGCCGGCGACGTCATCCCCGAGGTCGTCGGCCCCGTCCTGGACCTGCGCACCGGGGACGAGCGGGAGTTCGTCTTCCCCGCGCACTGCCCCGAGTGCGGCACGCCGCTGCGCCGGATGCGCGCCGACGACGTCGACATCCGCTGCCCCAACGCCCGCAGCTGCCCCGCGCAGGTGCGCGAGCGCATCTACCACGTCGCCGGCCGCGGGTCCTTCGACATCGAGGCCCTGGGGTACGAGGCGGCCACCGCCCTGCCGGAGGCGGGGGTCGTCACCGACGAGGGCGACCTGTTCGACCTCACCGAGGACGACCTGCTGCGGGTGCCGCTGTTCACCAACAAGAGCGGCACGCTGTCGGCGAACGGCCGCCGGCTGCTGGCCAACCTCGAGGCGGCCAAGTCGCAACCCCTGTGGCGGGTGCTGGTCGGGTTGTCGATCCGGCACGTGGGCCCCACGGCGGCGCGCGCGCTGGCGGGACGGTTCGGCTCGTTCCAGGCGATCGAGGAAGCGTCCCCGGAGGAGCTGGCGGCCACCGAGGGCGTGGGGCCCACGATCGCCGAGGCGGTGCACGAGTGGCTGGACGTCGACTGGCACCGCGCCGTGGTGGACAAGTGGCGCCGCGCCGGGGTGCGCATGCAGGACGAGCGCGACGAGTCCACCCCCCGCACGCTGGAGGGCCTGACGGTCGTGGTCACCGGCTCGCTGTCCGGGTTCACCCGCGACGAGGCCAAGGAGGCGATCCTCGCGCGCGGCGGCAAGGCGTCCGCGAGCGTGTCGAAGAAGACGAGCTTCGTCGTCGTCGGCGACGCGCCCGGCTCCAAGGCGGACAAGGCCGAGCAGCTGGGGGTGCGGGTCCTCGACGAGGACGCCTTCCGCGCGCTGCTGGACGGTGGTCCCGACGCGGTCGCACAGACCCCTCCCGAGGGCGAGCGCGAGGGCGAGGACGGCGGCGACGGGGAGGTCTGAGCCCTACCGCCGCAGCACGAGCGTGCAGCACTTCGCGCCCCCGCCGCCGCGCAGGAGCTCGGACAGGTCCACCGGCACGGGCACGTACCCGCGCTGCGTGAGCTGCTCGGCGTAGCGCTGCGCGCGCGGGGAGAGCACCACGTGCCGCCCGTCGCTGACGGCGTTCATGCCCAGCACCTGGGCGGTGGCGGCGTCGGTGCGCAGCGCGTGCGGGAACAGCTCCTGCAGCGCCCGCTGCGACTCCTCGTCGAACGCGCCGGGGAAGTACGCGACGTCCGGGTGCTCCGGGTCGTCGTCCAGCACGGTCAGCGCCGTGTCGAGGTGGTAGAAGCGCGGGTCCACCAGCCGCAGCGAGGTGACCGCCCGGCCCAGAACCTCCGCCACCTCGCGGTGCGCGGCGAGTTCCGTGCGGAAGCCGTGCCCGGCGAGCAGGTGCTCGCCCACCACGAGCAGGTCGCCCTCGCCCTCGTTGACGTGCACCGGCCGGTGCACCGGGCCGAGGCCGTGCTCGTCCAGCCAGGTCGCGTACGCCTCCGCCTCCCCGGCGCGCTCGGGGTGGGTGAAGCGCACCCCGACCGACCCCTGCGGGGTGACGAGCGCGCCGTTGGCGGCGTACACCATGTCCGGCAGGCCCGGCACGGCCGGCAGCACCTCCACCTCGTGGCCCAGCCGCTCGAACGTGGCGCGCAGCTGACGCCACTGCGCCAACGCTCGGCCCGCGTCCACGGGGGTGGCGGTGTCCATCCACGGGTTGATCTCGTAGGAGACGGTGAAGTGCTCCGGAGCGCACATCAGGAAGCGCCGAGGGCGGGCGACGCGCTCGCCGGGGTGCGTGCCGTCGTGGGAGGGGGTGCTCATCCCCGTGCGGGCCCGACCACCACGCTGCCGTCGCCCTCGACGCGGCACGGGTGCACCCGCAGCGCGGGTTGCCCGGTCGTGGACTCGCCGGTGTCCAGGTCGAAGGTGTTCTGGTGCAGCGGGCACACGACGACGCGCTCGTCGATCTGCCCGTCGGCCAGGGGTCCACCGGCGTGCGGGCAGGCGGCCTGCACGGCGCTGACCTTCCCGCTGCGCCGGCGGAACACCGCGACCTGCTCGTCGCCGACGACGTAGGCGCGCCCCTCGCCGGGGGGGATCTCGTCGACGTGGGCGACGCGCACCTGTGTGCCGTCGTCGCGCGTGGGAGCGCTCACCGCGCCACCTCCGTGGTCTTCGGGACGGCGTTGCTGTTGGAGTTCACGTGCGGGACCAGGCCACCGGGGTGGCCCGCGGGGCGGTCGGGCACCAGCGGCAGGTCCACCAGCGGCAGCGAGGTGCGGAACTGCCCCGGGGTGGCGGGGTGCTCGCCCTCCTCGTGCCAGGGGTCGCGGTAGTTGTCCACCGTGGCCTTCATGCGCTCGTCCAGCCCCGCGGCCAGGCCGTCGGAGTCGTCCACGAGGACGGCGCGCAACCGCTCGATGCCCATGCGCGGCACGAACTCGTAGGTGCGCTCCAGCCAGTTGCCCCACTCGCGGTAGAACTGCATGAAGCGGCCCGTCAGGGTGATCACCGCATCCGCCCCGGTGACCGTCGCGAGCAGGTCCGCCTTGCGCACGTTGGCACCGGCCGCACCACCCACGTGGACCTCCCAGCGGCCGTCGCCGATGGCGATGACGCCGACGTCCTTCACGTACGCCTCGGCGCAGTTGCGCGGGCACCCGACGACACCGAGCTTGAACTTCGCGGGCGTCTCGATGCCCTGGAAGCGCGTCTCCAGGTCGATGCCGAGCTGGGTGGAGTCGTCCAGGCCGAAGCGGCAGTAGTCGCGGCCCACGCACGTCTTCACGGTGCGGAAGCTCTTGCCGTAGGCGAACCCGGACGGCATGCCCAGGTCCTTCCAGACCTTCGGCAGGTCCTCCTTCTTCACCCCCAGCAGGTCGATGCGCTGCCCGCCGGTGACCTTCACGAGCCCGACGTCGTACTTGTCGGCGACGTCGGCGATGGTGCGCAGCTGCTCGGGGGTGGTGACCCCGCCCTTCATCTGCGGGACCACCGAGAACGTGCCGTCGCGCTGGATGTTGGCGTGCACGCGGTCGTTGATGAACCGGGAGTCCAGCTCCTCCTCGATGCCCTCGGGCCACACCGTCCGCAGCAGCGAGGTCAGGCCCATCTTGGACTTGGCGTCCTCGGCGCCGCCGGGGGCCAGTTCCCGGAAGACCGCGGAGACGGACTTCAAGCCCCTGGCGCGGATCGCCGCCACCAGGTCCGGCTTGCTCATCGGGATGCCGGGCACGTACCAGTTCGCCGACTCGTCCACGGCGAGCGCACCGCCGGCGGCCCACTCGGTGATCTGCCCGACGAGGGTCTTGCACGACCCGCAGCCCTTGCCGGCGCGCGTGGCGTCCATCACCGACTTCAGCGAGGTGCAGCCGTTGCGGACGGCCTCCACGATGGTCCCCTTGGAAACGCCGTTGCAGTTGCAGACCTGCGCGTCGTCGGCGAGCTCGGCCACGCTCACCTCGGTGGAGGGCGTGCCCATGTCGAACAGCAGCGAGATCCGCTCCTCCGGCAGCGGTGAGCCCTGCGTGAACGCCTGCAGCAGGAAGGACGTCTTGGCGACGTCACCCAGCAGCGTCGCGCCGATGAGGTGCCCGTCGCGGATGACGACGTTCTTGTAGACGCCGCGGCGGGGTTCGGAGAACTCCACGAACTCGTCGTCGCTGCGCTCGGCGGAGCTGACGCCCATGGCGGCCAGGTCGACGCCGGCGACCTTCAGCTTCGTCGTGGTGCGCGAGCCGTGGTACTCGGCGCCCGGGTCCGCGCCGGTGAGGTGGTCGGCCAGGACGCCGGCCTGCTCCCACAGCGGCGCCACCAGGCCGTACGTCTGGCCGCGGTGCTGCACGCACTCGCCGACGGCGTACACGTCGGGCAGCGCCTGCCCGTCCTCGTCGCTGCACGCCATGCGGTCGTCGACGACGATGCCGCGCTCGACCAGCAGGCCCGAGGCCTGCGCCACGTCGACGTTCGCCCGGATCCCGGCGGCCACCACGACGAGGCCGGCCTCCAGGCGGCGCCCGTCCGCCAGCACCACCCCGTCCACGTGCCCGGTGCCGGTCACGGAGGCGACGCGGGCGCCGGTGTGCACCCGCAGGCCCAGCTCCTCCAGTTCCCGCTGCAGGACGGAGGAGGCCACCGGGTTCAGCTGCTGGCTCATCAGGTGACCGGCGAACTCCACGACGTCGACCTCGACGCCGTGGTTCTGCAGGCCCCGGGCGGCCTCCAGCCCGAGCAGGCCGCCCCCGACGACCACCGCGCGCGTCTGCTGCTGCGCCTCGGCGACCATCGCCCGGGTGTCGTCCAGGGTGCGGAAGCCGAAGACGCCGCCGAGCAGGCCGCCGTCCTCGTCGCGCAGGCCCGGCACCGGCGGGAAGAACGGCGAGGACCCGGTCGCGATGACCAGCACGTCGTACGGGGTGCTGCCGCCCGCGTCGTCGTGCACGGTGCGGGCCTCGCGGTCGACGTGGGTGACGCGGGCGCCGACGCGCAGGGCGACCCCGTGCTCCTCGTACCAGGGCAGGGCGTTGAGGAAGACGTCCTCCTCGTCCTCGTCGCCCGCCAGCACGTGGGAGAGCATGATCCGGTTGTAGTTGCCGTAGGGTTCCGCGCCGATGACGGTGACGTCGAAGCTCTCGCCGCCGCCGCGCTCGAGCACCTCCTCGACGAAGCGGGCGCCGGCCATGCCGTTGCCGACGACGACCAGCCGCCGTCGTTCGCGGCCGTCGGCGGGGGGAGCGCTGGTACTGCCGAGGGTGGTGACCACCGGGACTCCTCGCGGGGCACGGCTGTCGAGCGGCGCACCGCTCGTCACGGACGGTGCGAGCCTAGTGACCGCGGGCTGGGTGTGCAGGGTCGTCGGGTGTCCCGGGCGGGATCGGGGACGAAGGTCCCCCGCCAGCTCCGACCACGCGGTGCCGGCCGCGCCTGCGCTGGCGGTGCGGGCCGCGGGGTGGTCGGGTTGTCCCGTGTGCGACGGGACGGGAACGGGCGGGTCGAGGGCGGCGGTCGCACGGGGCGCGCTGCCCCGGCCGGACTTCGCGCAGGTCTTCGACCTCGCGCCGGCCCCCTTCCTGCTGCTGACGCCCGACCTCGTCATCGTCCACGCCAACCGCGCCCGGCTGGAGGCGACCGGCACCACGCTCGAGGAGCAGGTGGGCCGCTCCCTGTTCGAGGTGTTCCCGATGAACCCCGACGACCCGTCCGCCGACGGCCTGCGCAACCTGCGCGCCTCGCTGGAGCTCGTCCGCGACACCCGGCGCCCGCACACCATGGCGCTGCAGAAGTACGACATCCCCGTCCCCGGGGGCGGCTTCGAGGAGCGTTTCTGGAGCCCGCGCAACGTGCCGGTCATCGACGAGGACGGTGAGGTGGTGCTGCTGCTGCACCGCTCCGACGACATCACCGACTACGTCCGCGACCGCGAGGCCGCCCGGCGGGCGGCCGCCGAGGGCCGGCAGTGGTCCGAGCGGGTCCAGCAGGTCGAGGGTGACCTGTTCGAGCGCACCCGTGAGCTGGAGGAGCTGAACGCCGAGCTGCGCCGCTCCGGCGAGCGCGAGCGGCGCACGGCGGGCCGCCTCGCCGGACTGGCGGCGGCGGCCTCCGCGCTCGCGGCGGCCGAGGGGGTGGCGGACCTGCTGCGGGGTGTCGGCCTGCACGGGCGCGCCGCCACCGGCGCCGAGGCGGTGGTCGTGGCGCTGCGGGAGGGGGAGGAGCTGCACCTGACCTTCCTGGGCGAGGACGCGGGGCGCAGCGGGGACCAGCCCGGTGCCGCCCCGGCGGCCCGTCTGCCGCTGGACGCGGACGTCCCCCTCGCCGCGGCCGCACGCGGCCGGGTGGTCCTGCTGCCCGAGGGGTGCGAGCACGCCGCGGGGGTGCCGCTGCCGGGTGCCGCGGACCTGGCGGCGTGGGCGGCGCTGCCGCTGACGAGCGCCGGGGAGCTGCTGGGCTCGCTGGCGGTGGGCTGGTCCGCGCCGCGACCGCTGGGGCCGGAGGAGGTGCGGCTGCTGGAGGCGTTCGCCGCCCAGTGCGCCCAGGCGCTGGAGCGCGTGCGGCGCCTGGAGGAGGAGCGCCGCCGGGCGCACGCCACCCGTTCGCTGGCCGAGGCCCTGCAGCGCTCGCTGCTGACCGACCCGCCGCAGCCGGACCACCTGCAGATCGCGGTGCGCTACCTGCCGGCCGCGGAGGAGGCCCAGGTGGGCGGGGACTGGTACGACGCGTTCCTCACCGCCGACGGCTCGACCACCGTCGTCATCGGTGACGTCACCGGTCACGACAAGGTGGCCGCCGCCGAGATGGGCCAGTTGCGCGGGGTGCTGCGCGGTGTGGCGCAGGCGGTGACCGATCCGCCGGCGAGGATCATGTCGGTCTTCGACCGGGCGCTGCACCGGCTGGGGGTGAACACCCTGGCCACCGCCGTCCTGGCGCGCGTGGAGCAGACGCGGGCCGAGCGGGCCTCGGGGGTGCGCAGGCTGCGCTGGTCCAACGCCGGGCACCCGCCGCCGCTGCTGCTGGAGCCCGGGCGCGCGCCCCGCCTGCTGCAGGCTCCCGCCGACCTGCTGCTCGGCCTGGACCCGGGCACCGAGCGCGGGGACCACGAGACGTCGCTGCGGCCGGGGTCGACCGTCCTGCTGTACACCGACGGCCTCGTCGAGCGCCGCGACGAGGCCCTGGACACCGGGCTGGCCAGGCTGCTGGCCAGCGCCGGGGAACTGGTGCACCTGCCGCTGGAGGAGTTCGTCGACGCGCTGCTGGCGCGGGCCGTGCCCGAGCCCGGCGACGACGTGGCCGTCGTGGCGCTGCGCGCCCACCCCGAGGACCGCCCGCGCCCGGACGGCGCGGGCGGTCCGCCCGGGCGCGTCAGCCCTTGACGGACCCGGCCAGCAGGCCGCGGACGAAGAAGCGCTGCAGGCCGAGGAAAACGGCCAGCGGCACGGCCATCGCCAGGAACGCGCCGGGCGCCAGCAGGAACCAGGCGTTGCCGCGGGTGCCGGCCAGGTCGGCGATCGCGGAGGTCAGCGGGGTCGCGTCCCCGCCGGCGAACGTCAGGGCGATGAGCAGGTCGTTCCACACCCACAGGAACTGGAAGACGCCGAAGGCCGCGATGGCCGGGACCAGCAGCGGCAGCAGCACCTTGAAGAACACCGTCACGTGCCCGGCGCCGTCCATGCGCGCCGCCTCCACCAGGGACGCCGGGACGTCCTTCATGAAGTTGTGCAGCAGGAAGATGGCCAGCGGCAGGCCGAACATGCTGTGCGAGAGCCACACCGTCCAGAACGAGCCGGCGATCCCCAGGTCGACGTACAGGCTCAGCAGCGGGATGAGCGTGACCTGCAGCGGCACCACCTGCAGGGCGAAGACGGCGACGAACAGCACCTCGCGGCCCCGGAAGGGGATCCAGGCGAACGCGTACGCCGCCAGCAGAGCCAGCGTGATGGGGATGACCACCGCAGGGATCGTGATGACCAGGGTGTTGACGAAGTTGTCCCCGAGCCCCGTCTCGAGCGCGGAGACGTAGTTGTACCCGGTGAACAGCGGGCGGGTGAAGACGTTCCACCAGCCGTCGGCCTGGATGTCGCTCTCGACCCGGAAGCTCGTCACGAGCAGGCCCAGGGTGGGGACCGTCCACAGCGCGGCGATGAGCAGCGCGATCACCGAGGCGGCGGGGGAGCTGAGCCGGTTCTTCGCGGCGACGGCGCGCTTCTCGGCCCGGGTGAGCTTGCGGGGCCGGGCCTCGATCTCCCCGGTGGGGTTGGTGACGACCCGCGTGGTGTCGGCCTGCCCGCTCACCGGACCTCCTCCGCCATGCGCATCTGCCGCACGTTGTAGACGATGATCGGGATGACCAGGACGAAGAGCAGGACGGCCAGCGCCGCGCCCAGCCCCTGGTTGAACTGCCGGAAGGACTGCGAGTAGAACTCGCTGGCCACGACCGAGGTGCCGAACTGGCCGCCGGTCATCACGTACACGATGTCGAACACCTTCAGCGTGCTGATGGCGACGGTCGTGAGGACGACGACCAGGGCCGGGCGGATGCTGGGCACGGTCACCGAGCGGAACATCTGGAACGAGGACGCCCCGTCCAGGCGCGCCGCCTCCACGATGTCGTCGGAGATGGCCTTGATCGAGGCCGACAGCACCGTCATGGCGAAGCCCGCGTTGATCCAGATCATCACGACGATGAGGAAGAACGTGTTCCAGGGCTGGTGGAGCAGGAACTGGTACGGCTCCAGGCCCAGCCAGACCAGCAGCTGGTTGAGCAGGCCGATCTGCTCGATGCCCGGCTGGTCCGGGCGGTACTCGTAGACGAAGCGCCAGATGAGCCCGGCGGCGACGCCCGAGATGGCCATGGGCAGGAAGATGAGGGCCTTGGCCAAGGACTCGAAGCGGGTGCGGTCCACCAGGTAGGCGTAGACCAGCCCGAACGCGGTGGAGATGAGCGGCACCAGGACCACCCACAGCACGGTGTTGCGCAGGACCAGCTGGAGACCGTCGCTGGTGAACACCTGCGCGTAGTTGTCCAGGCCCACGAACGTGCTGCCGTCCCGGGACTTGAACGACAGCCACAGCGTGTTCAGGGCCGGGTACACCAGGCCGATCGTGACGAGCAGCAGCGCGGGGCCGACGAAGCCGGCGACGACCACCCAGGTGGGGACCCGCTTGGGCTTGTCGACGGCGAAGAGGATGACGCCCATCACCACCACGAAGGCGAGGACGGCGAAGACCATGAGGGCGAGCTTGTGAGCGGTGCTGTCGGCGTCGAGCAGCCAATCCACCGGGGGACCTCCTCAACGAGGTGCGGGCGAGGGAGGGGCCGGGCACCGCCGCGCGGTGCCCGGCCCCAGGGGGAGCGTCAGCTCGCGGGCCAGGCGGCCTCGATGTTGTCGAGGGTCGTCTGGGTGTCCTGACCGGCGGCGATCCACGCGGTCAGCTCGCTCCACTCGGCCGCCGAGCCGACGGCGGCGGGCATGAGGTCCGAGGCGTCGAAGCGGAAGGTGACGGACTCGTCCTGCAGCTGCTCGGCCGCCAGGCGGTCGATCGGGCTGGCGAGGTTGTCCAGCTCCAGGCCCGTGTTGGCGCTGAGCCAGCCGGGGCCGGTGGCCTGGGCCTTGAGGTTCGCCCACTCCGGGGTGGACAGGTAGTACTGCAGCGCCTGCACCTCGGGCCGGTCGGCGAACGCGGCGACGAACTCACCGCCGCCGACGACCGTCTTGCCGGCCGACTCCCCGATCTGCGGGAACGGGAAGGCGAAGACGTCGCCGTCCTCGGCGACCTCGGTGCCCTCGGGCCAGTTGGCCTGGTAGAAGGACGCCTGCCGGTGCAGCCAGCAGTTCCCCTGGGTGATGGGGACGCCGGCGTCCTGGAAGGTCGTCGTCGCGATGGAGGCCACGTCGCCGAAGCCGCCGTTGACGTAGTCGGGGTTGCGCAGGATCGAGCCGACGCGGTCCAGCGCGGCGACGATCCGCGGGTCGTTGAACGGGATCTCGTGCGCGATCCACTGGTCGTAGACGTCCGGCCCCAGCTCGTGCAGGACGACGTCCTCCAGCCAGTCGGTGGCCGGCCAGCCGGTGGCCTCGCCGGAGCCGATGCCGGCGCACCACGGCTTGGTGTCCGGGTTGTCCTGGACGATCCGGTCGGTCAGGGCGATGAGCTCGTCCCACGTCTGCGGGACCTCGTAGCCGGCCTCCTCGAACGCCGAGGGGGAGTACCACACGAAGGACTTCGTGTTCGCGCCCAGCGGGGCGGCGTAGAGGGTGCCGTCGACGGAGCCGTAGTCGCGCCAGGCCTCGCTGAAGTACTCCTCGACGTTCTGGGCCACCGCCTCCGGCGCGGCCACGACCTCGCCGGTGGAGACCATGCGCTCCAGCAGGCCGGGCTGCGGCAGGAAAGCGATGTCCGGCGCGTTGCCGGACTGCACGCGCACGGGCAGTTGAGCTTCGAACTGCTTGGTGCCGTTGTAGTTCACCGTGATGCCGGTGCACTCGGTGAACGGCGCGAAGGTGTCGATGAAGGGCTGGTCCTCGGGGGTGACGATGGAGGTGTAGACCTCCACCTCGGTCCCGTCGAGGCTGTCGCCGAACTGGTCGAACTGGGAGCAGTCGATCTCGGCCCCGGCGACGTCGGTGCCGCCGCCGGCGCTCTCGTCGACCCCGGCCTCCTCGGCGGTGGCGCAGCCGCTCGCGGCGATCGCCAGTCCGAGTCCGCCGGCCAGCAGCGCGAGACGACGGGCACGGGTGCGGACGGTCATCGGTGTTCTCCTCTCAGGTGCGGCCGCTTCGCCGCACCGGACGTGCGCCCATGATGACCCACGCGCACAGGTGCTGCGCGCGTGTCCCCGATCACAAGGTGGACACGCAGCCGTTCGCCGGACGCGGGCGGCGACGAGCGGCGGACGCGCACCACCGGCCCGCCCGGCCACACTGCGCCCGTGAGCGCCTCCGAGACGCCCGAGGTCCTGCCGCTGCGCGAGGCCGGCCGGCTGCTGCTGCCCCACCTTCGCCCGCACCGCGCTGCGATCTCCGTCGCCGTGCTGCTCTCCCTGGTCGGCGCGGCCACCGCGCTGGCGCAACCGCTGGCCGTGGCCGCCGTGGTGCGGGTCGTGCAGGACGGTTCCGCGCTGGCGCCGGTGGCGATCGCGCTGGTGGCGGTGGTGCTGCTCGGCGCCCTCGCCGACGGCGCGCGGCAGTACCTGCTGGAACGGGCCGGCGCCGGCGTCGTGCTCGCCGTGCGCACATCCCTGGTCACCCGGCTGGCCCGCCTGACGGTCGCCGCCCGCGACGCGCGCGCCTCCGGCGACCTGCTCTCCCGGGTGTCCGGCGACACCACCGCCCTGGCCGCCGTCGTCACCTCCGGGCTGTTCGACCTGCTCGCCACCGTCCTGACGTTCCTGGGCGCCGTGGTGCTCATGGCGCTCCTGGACACGGTGCTGCTGGCGGTGACGCTCGTCGCGATCGCCGTGGCCGGCACCGCCATCGCGATCGCCTCCAGCCGGCTGGGCCGGCTCACCCTGGCCACCCAGACCGAGGTGGGCGCGATGAGCTCCGCGGTCGGCCGCGTGCTCGGGGCGCTGCGCACCCTGCGCGCCAGCGGCGCCACCGACCGCGAGCTCGACGGCGTGGTCGCCGCCGCCCGCCGCGCCCGCGACGCCGCCGTGCGCGCCTCCCGGGTGCGCGCCCTGCTCGGCCCGGCGATGCAGGTGTCCGTGCAGGGCGCCTTCGTCGCCGTCCTGGGCGTGGGCGGTGCCCGCGTCGCCTCCGGCGCCACGAGCGTGGCCGAGCTCGTCGGGTTCGTGCTGCTGCTGTTCACCCTCGTCGCCCCGCTGGGCCAGCTCGTGCAGACCTGGACGGTCGTGCAGAGCGGGGCGGCGGCCCTGACCCGCGTGCAGGAGGTGCTCGCACTGCCGGTGGAGCAGGACGAGCCTCGCCCCGCGCCCGCCCTCGCCGTGCCCGCCCAGCGCGCCCGGCAGGACGTCCCGCTGCTGGAGTTCGACGACGTCGCCTTCGCCTACCCCGACGGCACCCCCGCCCTGCGCGGGGTGGGCTTCGCCGTCCCGCGCGGCACCCGCACCGCGCTCGTGGGCCCCTCCGGGGCCGGCAAGTCCACGCTCCTGTCGCTCGTGGAGCGCTTCCACGAGGTCTCCGCCGGCAGCGTGCGCCTGGACGGCGTGGACGTGCGCGAGCTCCCGCTGGCCGCGCTGCGCGCCCGCCTGGGCTACGTCGAGCAGGACGCCCCCGTCCTGGCCGGCACCCTGCGCGAGAACCTCGTCCTGGCCGCGCCGGACGTCACCGACGAGCAGGTCCTCGCCGCCCTGGACGCCGTCGGGCTGCGCGAGCTCGCCGAGCGCGGGCCGGGCCTGGCCGCCGAGGTCGGCGAGCGCGGCGTGCTGCTCTCCGGCGGGCAGCGCCAGCGCCTGGCCATCGCCCGCGCCCTGCTGGCGCCGGGGGAGCTGCTGCTGCTGGACGAGCCCACCGCCAGCCTCGACGCCCGCAACGAGGCCCTGCTGCGCGACGCGCTGGCCGCCGCCGCCGACCGGCGCACCCTCGTCGTCGTCGCGCACCGGCTGTCCACGGTGGTCGACTCCGACCAGATCGTCGTGCTGGAGGAGGGCCGCGCCACCGCCTCCGGCACGCACGCGCAGCTGCTGGAGCGCTCACCCCTGTACCGGGAGCTCGCCACCACGCAGCTCCTGGTGGGCCCGTCCTAGACTCACCCGTCGTGTCCACCATCTCCCGTCCCGAGGTCGAGCACCTCGCGCGCCTGGCGCGCATCGACATGACCGACGAGGAGCTGGACCGGATGGCCGGCCAGCTCGGAGCGGTCCTCGACGCGGTCCAGCAGGTCGCCTCCGCCGTCTCCGACGACGTGCCCGCCACCTCGCACCCCGTGCCCCTGACCAACGTGACCCGCCCCGACGTGGTGCGTCCCGGCCTCAGCGCGCAGGAGGCGCTCGCCGGCGCCCCCGAGGCCGAGGACGGGCGCTTCCGCGTCCCGCAGATCCTGGAGGAGGACGCGTGAGCGGCGTCTCCGAGCTCGTCCGCTGGGACGCCGCGCGCCTGGCCGAGGGCCTGCGCGCGAAGGTCGTCTCCTCCGAGGAGGTCGTCCAGGCGCACCTGGAGCGCATCGAGGCCGTCGACGGGCCCACCTCCGGGGAGAACCCCGACGGGGTGCACGCCTTCCTGCACGTCGACGCCGAGGGTGCGTTGGCCCGCGCCCGCCAGGTGGACGCCGACCGCGCCGCCGGGGCGGTGCTCGGGCCGCTGGCCGGGGTGCCCGTCGGCGTGAAGGACGTGCTCACCACGAGGGGCATGCCCACCACCTGCGGCTCGCGGATGCTCGAGGGCTGGGTGCCGCCGTACGACGCGACCGTGGTGCGCGAGCTGCACGCCGCCGGCCTGGTGGTGCTCGGCAAGACGAACATGGACGAGTTCGCGATGGGCTCGACCACCGAGCACTCCGCGTTCGGCCCCACCCGCAACCCCTGGGACCCCACGCGCATCCCGGGCGGTTCCGGCGGCGGGTCCGCCGCGGCGCTGGCCGCGTTCGAGGCGCCCCTGACGATCGGCTCGGACACCGGCGGCTCCATCCGCCAGCCCGCGGCCGTCACCGGCACCGTGGGCGTCAAGCCCACCTACGGCGGCGTCTCGCGCTACGGGCTGGTGGCGCTGGCCAGCTCCCTGGACCAGGCGGGCCCCTGCGGGCGCACCGTCCTGGACACCGCCCTGCTGCACGCCGTCATCGGCGGCCACGACCCGTACGACTCCACCTCCATCCCCGCCCCGGTGCCGGACGTCGTGGGCGCCGCGCGGCAGGGCGCCACCGGCGACCTGACCGGTGTGAAGGTCGGCGTGGTGCGCGAGCTGTCCGGCGAGGGGTACGAGCCCGGGGTGCTGGCGCGGTTCACCGAGGCCCTGGACGAGCTGCGCGCCGCCGGTGCCGAGGTCGTCGAGCTGAGCCTGCCGAACATCGTGCACGCCCTGGCCGCGTACTACCTGATCCTGCCCAGCGAGGCGTCCAGCAACCTCGCCAAGTACGACGGCATGCGCTACGGCCTGCGGGTCACGCCCCCCGGTGAGGGCGTCACCGCCGAGCAGGTCATGCGCGCCACCCGCGCCGCCGGTTTCGGCGACGAGGCCAAGCGCCGCATCGTCCTGGGCACCTACGCCCTGTCGGCCGGTTACTACGACGCCTACTACGGCAGTGCGCAGAAGGTGCGCACCCTCGTGCAGCGCGACTTCGCCGCCGCCTTCGGGCAGGTGGACGTGCTGGTGTCCCCGACGGCGCCGACCACGGCGTACCGGCTGGGGGAGAAGCTGGACGACCCGCTGGCGATGTACGCCGGCGACGTGGCGACCATCCCGGCGAACCTCGCCGGCATCCCCGGCATGTCCCTGCCGGTCGGCCTGTCCGACGGGCTTCCGGTGGGGCTGCAGGTGCTCGCCCCGCAGCAGGCCGACGACCGGCTGTACCGGGTGGGCGCCGCCCTGGAGGCGCGCCTGGTGTCGAAGTGGGGCGGGCCACTGCTGGCGCAGGTCCCGGAGTGGAAGGGCGCGAGCCCGGCGTGATCACCAAGCTGGAGGTCGACGGGTTCAAGTCGTTCGCCGGCTTCTCCGTCGACCTCCGCCCGTTCACCGCGATCGTCGGAGCCAACGCCAGCGGGAAGTCGAACATCTTCGACGCGCTCACGCTGCTGTCGCGCCTGGTGTCGATGCCGGTGGCTCAGGCGCTGGCCGGTGGACGGGGGGAGGCCGCCGAGCAGTTCCGCCGCCACGGCGACCAGGCGGCCTCTCGGATGAGCTTCGCTGTGGAGCTCCTGCTCGACCCCGAGGTGGTGGACACCTTCGGTACTCGCGAGGTCCTGCCGCACACACGCGTCCGGTACGAGATCACCCTGGAGGTGCGCGAGGGTGATGATGGCATCAACCGCCCCTGGGTGGAGTCGGAGTTCATCTTCCCGATCAAGGCCTCCGCGGACCCTCTGCGCAAGGTGGTGAGCCGCGACTTCGCGGACACCTACCTCAAGTACGGCGCCAGCCAGTGGAAGATCCTGGTCACCGAGGGGGAGCAGGACAAGCGGTTCACGTTCACCGGACGGCGGGTGGGTGTCAACCGTCAAGGGGCACCACGCCGCCTGCCGGCGAGCAACGCCACGGCGTCCGTGCTCACGAGCGTGCCGACCGCTGACTACTCGCCGATCTTGTACGCGGTGCGGCGGGAGATCGAGCGCTGGCGCGTCCTGCAGCTCGACCCCGCGGTTCTCCGCCAGCCCTCGCCGGTCGGGCAGGCGGCCGACCGGCTGCAACGGGACGGTTCCAACCTCGCCTGGGTGCTGGAGACCATCGCGCGCGCCTCCCGGAGGGGCGGTCCAGGTCTCGACGCGCTAGCGGCGGACCTGGCTCGGGTGGTCCGGGGGTTCTCGGCCGTGGAGGTCGCGGAGAACAACGCGCGGGGCCAGTGGGAGGTGGTGCTGCGGAGCAGGGACGAGGGGACCATCAGCGCCCGTGTCGCCTCGGACGGCACCCTGCGCCTCCTAGCGGTCCTGGCCGCGTTGTACGAGCCCGTCAGCCCGGGCGTCCTGTGCTTCGAGGAACCGGAGAACGGCATCCAGCCGGCACGACTCGGCCCCTTGATCGAGGTGCTGCGGGACCTGGTGACCGACACGCAGGCCGAGGTGGTGCTCGACTCCCACGGCAAGCCGCCTGCTCTCGTCCAGTTGCTGGTGTCCAGCCACTCGCCCAAGCTTCCGCTGACCTCCCTCGTCGACGAGCTCGTGGTGGTCGACTCCACGGCGCGGGTCGAGGCTGGAGCGGTGTCCCGGGTCACCCGGGCCCGCCGTGTGCTCGAGGAGGGCGAGGCGCTCCCCGAGGATGCCGACGCCCAGCTCGTGCTGCCCTTCGACGTGCGAGCTGAGCAGAGCGGACTGACGCGCGGGGAAGCTGAGCGGGTGGTGAACCCGCGGTGAGGTACCTGGTCGCACTGACTCTCCTGGAGGGGGGCAGTGACGAGGAGTTCCTGCCCGTGGTCGTCCAGCGCTCGCTGCAGGACGTCTGCCACCGGCTCGTCGAGTCACCGGTGGAGGTGGACGTCCGCCCGATCGTGGTGAGCAACCCGGGTGACGTGAGCAGGGAGAGGTGGATCCTCGACAGGTCCAGGCGAGAGCGTCCGCTCGACGTGGTCCTGCTGCACGTCGACGGGTCCGCTGACGTCGATCGCGAGCTCCGCAAGTCCTTCGCGCCCGTCGAGGAGGCGTGGCAGCGCGAGGGTGGGCCAGGCGCGCTGCTGCCGCTGGTGCCCGTGCGCGAGATGGAGGCGTGGGCTCTCGCCGATGCGGAGGTGCTTGAACGCGTCCTGGGGACCGGCGTGGACGCGACGCGGGTGCACGAGGCCGACCGAATCACTGAGCCCGAGAGGTTGAGCGATCCGAAACTGACGCTGCGTGACGCGGCTGCCCTGGGTGTACGACCCCGTCGCAGGGCTCCCGGGCCTGGGGCTTACCTGCCGCTCCTGGCGGAACGCCTACCGCTCGCGTCCCTGCGGCGACTGCCTTCCTTCCGTGCCTTCGAGCACGACATCGAGAACCTGCTGGACACCCTTGGATGGAGGACCCGTGACCGTTGACCTGATCGACTACGACGAGGCCGTGGCGCAGTTCGACCCGGTGCTGGGCCTGGAGGTCCACGTCGAGCTGTCGACCGCGACGAAGATGTTCTCCGCGGCGCCCACCGAGTTCGGCGCCGAGCCGAACACCCAGGTGGACCCGACGTCCCTGGGCCTGCCCGGCGCGCTGCCGGTGCTGAACGCCAAGGCGCTGGAGTCCGCGGTGCGCATCGGCCTGGCGCTGAACTGCACGATCGCGTCGTACTGCCGCTTCGCCCGGAAGAACTACTTCTACCCGGACATGCCGAAGAACTTCCAGACCTCCCAGTACGACGAGCCCATCGCGCACGACGGGTGGCTGGACGTCGACGTCCCCGCGAGCGAGGACGGCTCCAGGCCGGCGTTCACCTACCGGGTGCTCATCGAGCGCGCCCACATGGAGGAGGACACCGGCAAGTCCCTGCACGTGGGTGGTTCCACCGGCCGCATCCACGGCGCGGAGTACTCCCTGGTGGACTACAACCGCGCCGGCATCCCGCTCATCGAGATCGTCACCAGGCCGCTGGAGGGCACCGGCGACCGCGCCCCCGACGTGGCGCGCGCCTACGTCGCCGCGCTGCGCGACCTGCTGCGCGCCCTGGACGTCTCGGACGTGAAGATGGAGCAGGGTTCGCTGCGCTGCGACGTGAACCTCTCCCTGCGCCCGAGCCCGGAGTCCCCGCTGGGCACCCGCTCGGAGACGAAGAACGTCAACTCGCTGCGCTCGGTGGAACGGGCCGTGCGCTACGAGGTCTCCCGGCACGCGGCGGTCCTGCGCGCGGGGGAGAAGGTCGTGCAGGAGACCCGCCACTGGCACGAGGACACCGGCCTGACCACGTCGGGGCGGGAGAAGTCCGACGCGGAGGACTACCGCTACTTCCCCGAGCCGGACCTCGTGCCCATCACGCCAGACCCGGCGTGGGTGGAGGAGCTGCGCGCCACGCTGCCCGAGCCGCCCGCGCAGCGGCGCAAGCGGCTGCAGGCCGAGTGGGGGTTCTCCGACCTGGAGATGCGCGACACCGCCAACGCCGGTGCGGTCGACCTCGTGGAGGCCACCGTCGCGGCCGGCGCGTCACCGGCCGGCGCCCGCAAGTGGTGGACCGGTGAGCTCTCGCGCCGCGCGAACGCCGAGGGCGTAGAGCTGTCCGCGCTGCGGGTGGGCCCGGCCGACGTCGCCGAGCTGCAGGCGCTCGTGGAGGCCGGCACCCTCACCGACCGCCTGGCGCGCGAGGCGCTGGACGGCATGCTCGCCGGGGAGGGCAGCGCCGCCGAGGTCGTCGAGGCGCGCGGGCTGGCGGTCGTCTCCGACGAGTCCGCGCTGGTGGCCGCGGTGGACGCCGCGATCGCCGCGAACCCCGGCGTGGTGGAGAAGATCCGCGGCGGCAAGGCCCAGGCCGCCGGAGCCCTCATCGGTGCGGTGATGAAGGAGATGCGCGGCAAGGCCGACGCCGCGCGCGTGCGCGAGCTCGTCGTGGAGCGCGTCGGGAGCTGAGTCCCGGCGCGGGGGCCCGGGCCGGTGCGGCACCGGGCCCCCGCCGTGCTCGGGCGGTCCTGGCGCCCCGTCAGCGCACCAGGACGACGAACGACGTGACCCCCAGCAGCACGATGAACGCCCGCAGCACCGGCGCGGGCAGTCGCCGGCCGAACCGGGCCCCCAGCGTGCCTCCGACGAGGGAACCGGCCGCCACCAGGCCGGCTGCCGCCCAGTCGACGCGGTGCGCCGCGGTGACGACGTACGCCACCGCCGCGACCGCGTTGACCACCGACGTCAGGACGTTCTTGACCGCGTTCAGCCGTTGCAGGGGCAGGCGCACGAGCAGGCCGAACACGCCGACCTGCAGGACGCCCTGGCTGGCGGCGAAGTAGCCGCCGTAGGTCCCCGTGGCGTACGCGCCCAGGACCAGGCCGGCCAGGCGCCGCGGGGTCACGACGGGCGTGGGGGCGTCCACGGGAGCGGCACCGTCCCGGTCGCGGGCGATCCGGGTGGCGATCAGGGGCTGGAGCACCACGAGGAGCACGGCCAGCGCCACCAGGGCGGGGACGACCGCGCCGAAGGCCGCGGCGGGCAGGTGCAGCAGCAGGAAGGCCCCGGTGACGGCACCGAGCGCTGAGGCGGGCAGCAGGCGCAGGACCAGCGGGCCCAGCCCGCGCAGCTCGCGCCGGTACCCCACCGCGCCGGCCAGGTTCCCGGGCACCAGGCCCATCGAGTTGGTGATCGTCGCGCTCACCGGCGGCAACCCCGCGGCCAGCAGGGCGGGGAACGTCACCAGCGTGCCGGAACCGACGACGGCGTTGATCGCCCCGGCGGCCACGCCGGCCAGTGCCACCACGACCGCGTCCCACGGGGACATCGCACCACCTCTCGCCACCCGCTCCGCGGGTGGTCCTCGCCGCCCGGCGCAGCATAGGCGGGGCCCTCGCGGCGAGACGGAGCTCACCCCGCCACCCGCCGGGGTCGGGACCTTCGCCCCGTGAGCCGGCCGCCGCGCGTGCCGAGACTGGTAGCACCGGCACGAGGAGGAGAAGGACGATGACCGCGACGACCGAACGCCCGGCGAGCACGACCACGGGGACGCACGACCCGGGTGCGCAGGACCCGGCGCCCTGGCGCGGGTTCACGCCGGGCCGCTGGTGCGAGCAGATCGACGTCCGCGACTTCATCCAGCGCAACTACGAGCCCTACACCGGGGACTCCTCCTTCCTGACCGGCCCGACCGAGCGCACCCGCGCCGTGTGGGCGAAGCTCACCGCGATGTTCCCCGCCGAGCGCGCCAGGGGCGTGCACGACGTCGACGTGGACACCCCCTCGACGATCACCAGCCACGCGCCCGGGTACGTCGACCCCGAGCTGGACCTCATCGTCGGCCTGCAGACCGACGCCCCGCTGCGCCGGGCGATCATGCCCAACGGCGGGCTGAAGATGGTCCAGGACGGGCTGGCGGCCTACGGCTACGAGCTGCCCGAGCGCGTCGCGGAGATCTTCACCACGTACCGCAAGACCCACAACCAGGGTGTCTTCGACGCCTACACCCCGGCGATCCGCGCCGCACGCCGCTCCCACGTCATCACGGGCCTGCCCGACGCCTACGGCCGCGGCCGCATCATCGGCGACTACCGCCGCCTGGCCCTGTACGGCACCGCGCGCCTGGTCGAGGGCAAGCAGGCCGAGCGCGCCCTGCTCGACGCCCGACCCAGCACCGCCGAGGTCGTGCAGCTGCGCGAGGAGAACTCCGAGCAGGTCCGCGCCCTGGACGAGCTGCGGCGGATGGCAGCCTCCTACGGGTACGACGTCAGCCGCCCCGCCCGCACCGGCCGCGAGGCGATCCAGTGGCTGTACTTCGCCTACCTGGCCGCGGTGAAGGAGCAGAACGGCGCGGCGATGTCCCTGGGCCGCACCGCCACGTTCGTCGACGTGTTCCTGCAGCGCGACATCGCCGAGGGGCGCCTGAGCGAGCAGGACGCGCAGGAGCTCGTCGACGACTTCGTCGTCAAGCTGCGCATCGTGCGGTTCCTGCGCACCCCCGCCTACGACGAGCTGTTCTCCGGCGACCCGACCTGGGTGACGGAGTCCATCGGCGGCATCGGCGAGGACGGCCGCCCGCTGGTCACCCGCACCTCCTTCCGCTACCTGCAGACCCTGTACAACCTCGGCCCGGCTCCCGAGCCGAACCTCACGGTGTTCTGGTCCCCGAACCTGCCGCAGGGCTTCAAGGAGTTCGCGGCCCGCGTGTCCATCGACACCAGCTCCATCCAGTACGAGAGCGACGACCTGATGCGCCCGGTCACGGGTGACGACACCGCCATCGCGTGCTGCGTGTCGGCCATGACGGTCGGCAAGCAGATGCAGTTCTTCGGCGCCCGGGTGAACCTCGCCAAGACGCTGCTCTACGCGATCAACGGCGGGCGCGACGAGGTCAGCGGAGTGCAGGTGGCCCCGGCCGCCGAGCCGGTCACCGGCGACGTCCTGGACTACGACGACGTCGTGGCCAAGCTGGAGCCGATGATCGCCTGGCTGGCCGAGACGTACGTCAGCGCCCTGAACGTCATCCACTACATGCACGACAAGTACGCCTACGAGCGCATCGAGATGGCGCTGCACGACCTGGTCGTCGACCGCACCCTGGCCTGCGGCATCGCGGGGCTGTCGGTGGCGGCGGACTCCCTCTCGGCCATCAAGCACGCCACGGTCCGCCCGGTGCGCGACGAGACCGGTCTCGTCGTGGACTACGCGGTCGAGGGCGACTACCCCGCCTACGGCAACGACGACGACCGCGCCGACGACATCGCCCTGTGGCTGGTGCACCGGTTCATGCAGGAGATCCGCCGGCACGAGACGTACCGCGGTGCCCGCCACACCCAGTCGGTGCTGACGATCACCTCGAACGTCGTCTACGGCAAGAACACCGGCAACACCCCCGACGGCCGCCGCGCCGGGGCGCCGTTCGCGCCCGGGGCCAACCCCATGAACGGTCGCGACCGGCACGGCATGGTCGCCGCGGCGCTGTCGGTGGCGAAGATCCCCTACGAGGACGCCCTGGACGGCATCTCCCTGACCACGTCGGTCACCCCCGACGGGCTGGGGCGCACCGCGCAGGAGCGGGTGGGCAACCTCGTCGGCGTCCTCGACGGGTACGTGGCCTCCGGCGGTTTCCACATGAACGTCAACGTCCTGGACCGGGCCACCCTGCTGGACGCCATGGAGCACCCGGAGCTGTACGGCCAGCTGACGATCCGCGTGTCCGGCTACGCCGTCAACTTCGTCCGCCTGACGCGCGAGCAGCAGCTGGACGTCATCAACCGCACCTTCCACGGCTCGTTGTGAGGACCCGGTGAGCACCACCTCCGTCGCCCGGCCCCTGCCGGGAGCCTCCCTCGACGGCGTCGACATCGACGCCGTCGAGGGCAGGCTGCACTCCTGGGAGCTCGTCACCGCCCTGGACGGTCCCGGCACCCGCCTGGTGACCTGGGTGACGGGGTGCTCCCTGCGCTGCCAGTACTGCCACAACCCCGACACCTGGGACGTCGGCGGCGGCACCCCGGTCACGGTGGGCGAGCACGCCCGCCGCCTGGTGCGCTACCGCTCGTTCCTGCGCGCCTCCGGCGGCGGGGTGACGATCTCGGGCGGCGAACCGCTGATGCAGCCGGCGTTCACGGCGGCGTTCCTGCGCCGCGCCAAGGAGCTGGACCTGCACACGGCGCTGGACACCTCCGGCTACCTGGGCGCACGGGCGAGCGACGAACTGCTCGACGACGTGGACCTCGTGCTCCTGGACGTCAAGAGCTCGGACCCGGCCACGTACAAGCGCGTCACCGCCCGCGCCCTGGCGCCGACGCTGCGCTTCGCCGAGCGCCTCGCCGAGCGCGGCAACCGCACGTGGATCCGCTTCGTCCTGGTGCCCGGGCTGACCGACGAGGCCGGGAACGTGGCGGGCGTGGCGCGCATCGCCGCCGCGCTCGGGCCGGTCGTCGAGCGCGTCGAGGTCCTGCCGTACCACAGCATGGGCCGCTCCAAGTACGAGCGGATGGGCCTGCCCTACCCGCTGGAGGGCACCCCGGCGCCCACGGCGGAGCAGGCCGAGCGCGCCCGCGACGCCTTCCGCGCCCACGGCCTGACCACGTACTGACCACGTACTGACCTCGTACCGACCTCGTACCGACCACGTACTGGCCCGCGCACCGCCCCCGGACCCGCCGTCTTCAGCGTCCTCTCAGCGTCCCCGTGCCAGCCTGCGCGTCGGCAGCCCGCGCGGGCAGCGGGCAGGACGAGCGGAGGGAGGGCGGCGTGACGGTCGCCGGCATCGGGCGTGAGCGGCACCGGGACGCGCAGGCGCACGGGAGCGGCAGGGGTTTCCGCCCCGACGTGGAGGGGCTGCGGGCGGTGGCCCTCGGCATGGTCCTGCTGTTCCAGGCCGGCGCCCCCGTGGTCCGCGCCGGCAACATCGGGGTCGACGTGTTCTTCGTCATCTCGGGCTTCCTCATCACCGGTCTGCTGGTGCGCGAGGCGGAACGGACCGGCCGCGTCTCGCTGCGCGACTTCTACGCCCGCCGGGTCCGCCGCATCCTGCCCAGCGCGGCCGCCGTGGTGCTGGCCACCCTGCTGGGCGCGGCGCTCCTGCTGCCCGCCGAGCGGGTCTCGGCGATCGCCCGGGACGCCGTCGCGGCGAGCCTGCAGGTGGCGAACTGGTGGCTGCTCTCGTTCGGGCACGACGCGCTCGGCGAGGAGGTCGCCCACAGCCCGCTGAAGCACTACTGGACGCTGGCGGTGGAGGAGCAGTTCTACCTGGTGTGGCCGCTGCTGGTGCTGGTGGTCGCCCGTCGCGCCCGCGCCGGCCGGCTGCGGCGCGACCTCACCGTCGCCCTGGCGGTGCTGAGCGCCGCCTCCTTCGCGGCGTGCGTCGTGCTCACCGCGCGCGCGGGGTTGTTCGGCTACCTGAGCACCGTGACGCGGGCGTGGCAGTTCGGCGCCGGCGGGCTGCTGGCCCTGGCCGTCCCGTGGATCGGGGCCCGGTGCGCCGGTGGGCGCGGTGCCGTGCTGCTGCGCTCCGCGGGCTGGGCCGGAGCCGTGGTGCTGGCGCTCAGCGCCGTCGTCGCCAACCGCCTGCCGTACCCGGGGGGCATCGCCCTGGTGCCCACGCTGGCCACGGTCGCCCTCATCGCCGCCGGGACCGGCGGTTCGGGGCGCGGCTCGGTGGGACGGGTCCTGTCGTCGGCACCGCTTCGCGCCTGCGGGCGCCTGTCGTACGTCTGGTACCTGTGGCACGTGCCCGCCGCGGTGCTCGCCGTCGACGTGCTGGGCGTCACCTCGTGGTGGGCGGTGCTGGCCGTGGAACTGGCGGCCGTGGTGCCGGCACTGCTCACGGCCCGGTTCGTGGAGGGTCCCCTGCGGTTCTCCCCGCTGGTGGCCGCCTCCGCCCGCCGCGGGCTCGTCCTGGGCGTCGTGACCACCGCGCTCACCCTCACCGCCGGTCTCGCGCTGGCCTGACGCCCCTGCGGCCGTCCGGGTGCCGCCGGCCCCCGCGCCGCGCCCCGCCCGCCTACCCTGCCCCCGTGGGCACGGGGAGGGCGTCGTGAAGGTGCTGGTGGTCGAGGACGAGGTGGCCCTCGCCGAGACCCTGCGCCGGGGCCTGTCCGCCGAGGGGTTCAGCGTGGACGTCGCCCACGACGGGCGCGAGGGGCTGTGGCGGGCGGGGGAGTTCACCTACGACGTCGTCGTGCTGGACCTCATGCTGCCGCTGCGCAACGGCTACGAGGTGTGCCGCGACCTGCGCGCCGCCGGCGTGTGGACGCCCGTGCTCGTCCTGACCGCCAAGGACGGCGAGTACGACGAGGTCGACGCCCTCGACCTGGGCGCCGACGACTTCCTCACCAAACCGTTCTCCTTCCCCGTCCTGGTCGCGCACCTGCACGCGCTGGTGCGCCGCGGCGCCCCCGAGCGGCCGGTGGAGCTCCGGGCCGGCGACCTGCGCCTGGACCCCACCACCCGCCGGGTGCACCGGGGTGCGACGCCGATCGAGCTGACCGCTCGCGAGTTCGACCTGCTGCACCACCTCCTGCGCCACCGCGACGAGGTCGTCAGCAAGGCCCGCATCCTGGACGCCGTGTGGGACCCGCACGCCTGCACCGACCCGAACGTGGTGGAGGTGTACGTGCGCTACCTGCGCCGCAAGGTCGACCTGCCCTTCGAGCGCGCCTCCATCCAGACGGTGCGCGGCGCCGGCTACCGCCTCGCCGCGGACGGCGGCTGACCGCCGCCGGGCCCGGGGCCCTCGGCCTGGCCGGTGTCGTCGTCGGTGTCGTCGCCGGCGTGCCCGGGCGCCAGCGGCAGCCGGACCTCGAACACCGCGCCGGACCCCCGTGCCGGGGCCGTGCACCGCACCGACCCGCCGTGCGCGGCCACCGCCCCGGCCACGATCGCCAGTCCCAGGCCGGTGCCCCCCGAGCTCCGGTCCCGGCTGCCCTGCAAGCGCACGAACCGGTCGAACACCCGCTCCCGCTCGGCCTCCGGCACGCCGGGGCCGTCGTCGCTCACCGTCGCCACCGCCTCGGGCCCGTCGGTGGCCACCGCCAGCACCACCCGGCCGCGCGCGTGCCGGGCGGCGTTGTCGGTGAGGTTGCGCACCACCCGCGTCAGCTGCGCCGGGTCGCCCAGGACGCGCGCCGGCGCGGTGCGCACCGCCACCTCCAGCGCCGTGCTGGCCCGCAGCCGCGCGCCCTCGGACTCCAGCAGGGCGTCCAGGTCCACCTCGGCGCGGGCGGTGCGCACCGCCCCCTCGTCGGCGCGGGCCAGCAGCAGCAGGTCGCTCACCAGGTGCTCCAGCCGCACGGCCTCACCGCCCACCAGGTCGGCGAACCGTTCCGGGGGTGTGCTCCCGGGGTGCCGGCGCTGCACCTCGGCGGCCGCGCGCAGCGTCGCGACGGGGCTGCGCAGCTCGTGGCTGGCGTCGGCGACGAAGCGCCGCTGGGCCCGCTGCGCGGCCGCCAGCCGTTCGAGCATCGCGTTCATCGTCCGCGCCAGGCGGGAGACCTCGTCGTCCCCGGCGGGCACGGGGACCCGGTCCTGCAGGTCCGTGGAGGTGATGCCGTCGACCGTGCGGCGGATCGCCTCCACCGGGCGCAGCGAGCGCCCCACGAACACCCGGGTGCCGACCCCGGCGGCCACGAGCAGCAGCGCACCGCCGGCGGCGAGCAGCGCGGCGGCGGTGCGCAGGGTGGTCCGCGCGCCGACGGTGCTCTCGGCGACCACGACGGTGTACCGCCGGCCGCCCGCGCTGGCGCCGAGCACGGCCACCAGCCAGGGTTCCTCGCCCAGCGCGGGCAGCGTGCGCACCTCCACCTCGGCGTCCGCGACCGCCGGCACCCGCGCGGACAGCGGCGGCAGCCCGTCCAGGGCGTGGCTGGCCGTGACGACGGCCCCGTCGGCGACCACCTGCACGTGCGTGCCGCGGGCCTCGTCGGCGCCGACCAGGGCGTCCACCCGGGCGCGGGCGGCCGGGTCGCCGCCGTCGAGCACGCCCGGAGTCACCGCGACCCGCACCAGCCTGGCCTGCACCAGCGCGGAGGTGGCGACCGTCTCCAGCAGGGAACGGCGCAGCACCAGCAGGCCGCCGGTGCCGGCGGCGGCGGCGATCAGCGCCAGCACCAGCACGGCCGCCACGGTGGACCGCACCCGCATGCCCGCCGCGGCCCACCAGCGGAGCGCTCGCGCGCGGGGGCGCCGGCGCGGGGGTTCGGCGGGTGCCACGGGTTCCTCCGGGGGGTCGGCGCACGGGCAGGCTAACCACCGCGAGCCGGCACCGGGGCGTCGCGGACGGCCCCGTTCGCCCGTCCGGGGGCGTCCCCCTAGGTTCGGGGCATGGAGCTGAGGGGTGAGGTGGCGCTGGTCACCGGTGCGGGCAGCGGGCTCGGTGCCGCGATCGCGAAGGAGCTGGCCGCGGCCGGCGCGAAGGTCTGGGTCAGCGACGTGCGGCAGGAGGCCGCCGACCGCACGGTGGCCGAGATCGCGCAGGACGGCGGGGCCGCCGCGCCGCTGGTGCTGGACGTGGGGGACCCGGTGGCCGTGCAGGCCGCGGTCGCCTCGGTGCGCGCCCAGGACGGGCCCGTCGACGTGCTGGTGAACAACGCCGGTTTCGACGTGTGCACGCCCATCGAGCACCAGAGCGCCGAGCAGGCCCAGCGCGTCGTCGCCACGAACCTGCTGGGTCCGATGTACCTGGTGGCCAACACGTACCCGGCGATGCTGGAGCGCAACCACGGCTACGTGGTCAACACCCTGTCCACCGCCGCGCGGCGGGTGTGGACGGAGGCGTCGGCGTACGCGGCCAGCAAGCACGGCCTGCGCGCCTACACCGCCGCGCTGTTCAAGGAGGCGCAGCGCGACTGCAAGCAGCGCCACGGGTCCATCGGCGTGGGGGTCAGCGGCCTGATCCCCGGCGGGATGGCCACCCCCTTCGTCACCGACCGCTTCCCCGACGCGGACCTGACGAAGCTGCAGCAGCCCGCCACGGTGGCGCGGGCGCTGATGACGGTGTTCGCGACCTGGCCGGACAGCGTCGTCCCCGAGCTGGCGGTGCTGCCCCCGGGCGAGTCGTCCTGGTGAACCCCGACCGGTGAACCCCTGCTGGTGGACCGCGGCCGGTGGCTCCCGCACCCCCCCGGGCTCAGGCCCGGGGGTGCGGGCGCAGCACCTTCTGCAGCACCGCGTCCACGGCGAACCCCAGCACCAGGGCGACGGCGATGCCCACGAGCGCCCCGGCCACGGGGGTGGACTCCACCCACTGCCCGGCCAGGGTGCCGATGAGCACCGAGTACGCCGCCCACGTCAGCGCGGCCAGCGCCGACAGGCCCACGAACCGCCGCCGCGGGAAGCGGGCGGCACCGGCGGTCAGGTTCACCGCGATCCGCCCCACCGGCACGTAGCGGGCGGCGAGGACCGCGAACGCGCCGCGCCGGTCCAGTTCCCGCTCGGCGCGGGCGAAGGCGCGCTCCAGGCGCCGGTGCCGCGAGACCCAGCGCCGCAGGGGCGAGTGCCGGCCCAGCGCGTAGGTGAGGTTGTCGCCGCAGAACGCGCCGACCAGCGCGCACGCGCCCAGCAGCAGCGGGTCCGGGGCGCCGGTGTCGGCGGAGACCGCCGACAGCGCGATGACGACGGACTCGCTGGGCAGCGGGGGCACGAAGCCGTCCAGCGCCGACAGGGCCAGCACCACCAGCGGAACCCACCACGCCGCGGCGTGCTCCGCGACCAGTCCACCGACGCGCTCGAACACCCCCGCTCAGCCCACGACGCGGACCTTGTCGACGGCGATGCTCAGGACCACGCGCACCTGGTCCCGCCCGCCGTACCAGGGGTACGGGCCGCCGGTGTACTTCCGCGACAGCGCCTCGATGTGCTCGGCACCGCCCTCGGTCGTGGCGGCCACCACGTGCCCGCGCACCTCGGCGTAGCGCGACGGGTTCGCCGGGTCGGACACCGCCAGGGCGACCCGGGGGTCGCGCTCGACGTTGCGCAGCTTCTGGAAACCCCGCACGGTGTTGACGACGACGTGCTCGCCGTCGGTGTCCACCCAGGTCTGGGTCAGCTGCGGCGAGCCGTCCGGCATCGTCGTCGCCAGGTAGCAGCTGCTCGGCGCGCGCAGCAGCTCGAGCAGCTCGGGATCCAGGCCCACGGTTCCTCCTCGGGTCGTCGGGTTCACCACGACGCTACGGCCTGGTGCCGCACCCCACCCGCCGGTAACGTCGCTGCGGTGATCACCGCGGCGGGGACGGGGACGGACGTGCGGGTCGTGCGGCGCGAGCAGACCGTGGTCGTGGGGTTCCCCGTGGTGGGTCCCTTCGCCGAGCTCGGCGCGCTGGTGCCGGCCGCCTGGCAGCGGGTGTTCGCCCGCCGCGACGAGCTCCCGCAGCCGGTGGACGGCGCGTTCGCCGAGCTCAGCTGCTACCTCGGCGACGGCGCCTACCACGAGGTCGTGGGCGTGGCGCTGCCCCGGCCGCCGCGGGTGCCGGGCAGCTGGGTGGTGGCCGTGGCCCCCGAGGGCGAGTACGCGCACCACCGCCACGAGGGACCGGTCGAGGCGATCGGGGAGGGGTTCGGCGTCCTGCTCGACGCCGTGCGGGCGCAGGGGCGCACCCCCGGGGGCGTCAAGCTGGACGTCGGGTACCGCGCCGACGGGCGGCCCGGCCCCCACGACCTGTACGTGCACCTGCCCGGCTGACGCCCTGCGCGGCCCGCCCGCGTCAGCGCAGCGGGATGCTGACGAGCCGGTCGTCGCCGGCGCGCGGCTCCCCCCGGAACGTGTTCGACGTCAGGACCCACAGCGAGCCGTCCGGGCCCACCTCGACGCTGCGCAACCGCCCCAGCGCCCCCTGCAGGTGCGCCTGCGGCGTCCCCGTCGGCCCGTCCGGGGTCAGCGGCACCCGCCACAGCCGCTCACCGCGCAACCCGGCCACGTACACGGCGTCCGGGGTGACGGCGATCCCGCTGGGGGAGGCCTCCGCGGTGGGCCACGTCTGCACGGGGGCGACGAACCGCCCACCGCCGTCCCCGGGACCCTCCACCACCGGCCAGCCGTAGTTCCCGCCGGGGCGGATGACGTTCAGCTCGTCGTAGGCGTCCTGGCCGAACTCCGCGGCGATGAGCCGGCCGGCGGAGTCCCAGCCCAGGCCCTGCGGGTTGCGGTGCCCGTACGACCACGTCGGGGAGCCGGCGAACGGGTTGTCCGGCGGCACCTGCCCGTCCGCGGTGATGCGCAGGACCTTCCCGCCCAGGGCACGGGGGTCCTGGGCCGCGGCGCGGTCCTGCGCGTCCCCGGTGGCCACGTACAGCATGCCGTCGGGGCCGAAGGCGATCCGCCCGCCGTTGTGGGTGGAGCTCTTGGGGACCCCGGTGAGGACGGGGCGCGGGTCGGTGAGCCTGTCGTCCGCGTAGGTGTACCGCACGACGCGGTTGTCGTCGCGGGCGGTGAAGTACAGGAACACCTGCCTGTCCTCGGCGAACCCCGGGGACAGGGCGACGCCCAGCAGGCCGCCCTCGCCGCTGGGCACCACGCCGTCGACCGCGCCGCCCTCGCCGGTGGCGGCCACCTGCGCCAGGACCCCCGGTCCGGTGCGCACCACGCGGGCCTGGTCCCGCAGCGTCACCAGCGCCGTGCCGTCGGGCAGCACGGCCAGCCCCCACGGCACGTCCAGCCCCGTGGTCACGTCCACGGGGTCGCCGGGGAACCCCACGGCTGCGGCTGTCGCGTCGTCCGGGGCGGTGGTCGTGGACGGGACCGCCGTGCCCGCGGGGGTGGTGGCCGTGGTGCTGGTGCCGGTCGGGGTGGCGGTGGCGCCACCGGTGGCCTCGCCACCGGTGGACGGCCCGGACGTGCACCCCGCTGCCAGCAGCAGGGCCACCAGGGCCCCGGCGGCCCGCGGACGGACGGGGCGGTGCGTCGTCGGGCGCATGACCCCATCGTCACCCGCGCTCCACCGGCGCGCACCGGCTGGTGGGTAGCGTGCGCGGGTGAGCGCTCCCGAGCCCCTCGTCGTCAGCCTCCCCTCGCCGTCCTGGGTTCGCGCCGTCGGCCCGCTGGAGGGCGTGGAACTCGTCGTCTGGGACGGCGCCGGCGCCCCGCCCGCCCCGGCGCCCGCCCTCGTCGTCCCCCCGTACGTGGCGACCCCGGACCTGACCGGCGTCGCCGGTTGCGCCGCGGTGGAGGCGGTGCAGCTCATGACGATCGGTTTCGACGGGGTGCCGCAGCAGCTGCCCGGGCACGTCGTGCTGTGCAACGCCGCGGGGGTGCACGAGGCGTCCACCGCGGAACTGGCGGTGGGGCTCGTGATCGCCCGGCTGCGGGGGATCGACGACGACGCCCGCGCCATGGCGCACGCCCGCTGGGCGCCTTCGCGGCGCACCGCGCTCGCGGACCGGCGGGTCCTGCTCGTCGGGTTCGGCGGCGTCGGGCGCGCCGTCGCCGCACGCCTGGCGCCGTTCGAGGTGCAGGTCACCGCGGTCGCCTCCCGCGCCCGCACGCAGGACGGGGTGGCGGTGCGCGCCGTCGCGGACCTGCCCGCCCTGCTGCCCGAGCACGACGTCGTGGTGCTGGCCTGCCCGCTCACGCAGGACACCCGGGGCCTGGTGGACGCCGGTTTCCTGTCCGCGATGCCCGACGGCGCGATGCTGGTGAACGTGGCCCGCGGCCCCGTGGTGGACACCGCCGCCCTGCTCGCCGAGGTCCGCACCGGCCGCCTGAGCGCCGCGCTGGACGTCACCGACCCCGAACCGCTGCCGCCGGAGCACGAGCTGTGGCGCACCCCCGGCGTCCTCGTCACCCCCCACGTCGGCGGGAACAGCACGGCGTTCCGGCCGCGCATGGTGCGGCTGCTGCGCGAGCAGGTGCGGCGGCGGCTCGCGGGGGAGGGGTGGCTGAACGTCGTGCGCTGACCCTGCGCCGTGCGGTTCCGTGGTCGCGGGGGTGCGCCGGTGGCGGGTGCTGCGGCCGGCTCTCCGCCCGCGACCGGGTGCACCGCGTCACCTCGACCCGAGGGGCGGGCTCCGGACGCCGGCCTCCGCACCCGCCACCGACCCTCGTCCTTTACCTCGCGCAGGGGTGAGGGACGGGGAACGGGGAGGAGCCGTGTGCGGTGCCGTCTCCCGAGGTGGGGCTGAAGGGTGGCGGACTGGTCCCGGCGGCGGGCGTCCGGAGCCCGCGCCCGACGGGGGCGGGTGAGGTTCCCGCGGAAGGGGGCGCGGGCGGAGAGCCCGCCAGAGGGAGCAGTCCGCCACCCGGGCGAGGACCCCGGCGCCGACGAGTGCGGATACCCCCTTGAACTAAAGAGCTAATGGCATTAACTTCGTCGACATGACCCCCACGGAGTTCCTGGACCGCCCCGGCGGCCGCATCGCCACCACGAGCACCGGCGCCGGCCCCCTCGTCGTCGCCGTCCCCGGCATGGGGGACGTCACGAGCGTCTACCGCGACCTCGCCGGTGAGGTGGTGGACGCCGGGTTCCGCCTCGTCCTGGCCGACCTGCGCGGCCACGGCGCCTCGGACACCACGTTCCGCGAGCACGGCGACGAGGCGACCGCCGACGACCTGATCGCGCTGCTCGAGGACGCCGGCGAACCCGCCGTCCTGGTCGGGAACTCCATGAGCGCCTCCGCCGCCGTGCTCGTCGCCGCGCGCCGGCCCGACCTCGTCACCGGCCTGGTGCTGATCTGCCCCTTCCTGCGGCCCACCGCCCCGCGCCGGGCCGAGCCGTTCCTGCGCCTGGCGTACCGGGTGCTGCTGGCCCGCCCGTGGGGCGCTCGCACCTGGACGGCGGTCTACGCGCGGCTGAACCGCGGGCGCCGCGCCCCCTGGCTCGGCGAGCACCTGCGCGAGCTGTGCTCCTCCCTGTCCGACCCCGCGCGCCTGGCGTCGCTGCGCCGCCTCGCGGTCTCCCTCGACCACTCGGTCGTGCCGCCGCACCTGCCCCGGGTCAGCGCGCCGACCCTCCTCGTCGTGGGCGCCCTCGACCCCGACTACCCGGACCCGGCCGCCGAGCTGTCCTGGATGGCTTCCCGGCTGCCCGCCGAGACGCTCCTGGTGACCGAGGCCGGGCACTACCCGCACGCCCAGCGCCCGGACGTCGTCACCCCCCGGGTCGTGCGGTTCCTGCAGCGGGTGCGCAGCGGCACCGCCGGTACAGCCGGCACCGCCGGGACCGTCGCCGGTGCCTAGGGCCGGGCTGTCCAGGAGCGCGGTCGTCGCCCTGGCCGTCGAACTCGTCGAGGGTTCCTGGAGCGGGCCGTCTGAGCTCTCGTTGTCCGCCGTCGCCGCCCGCGCCGGGGTGTCCACTCCCAGCCTCTACAAGCACGTCGCCTCCCTCGCCGAACTCCGTGCCGAGGTCGCCCTCGTGGCGGTGCGCGAGCTGACCGGCGCGTGCACCGCCGCGACCGTCGGCCGTTCCGGCGAGGACGCGCTGCGCGTCCTGGCCGGTGCCGTGCGCGGGTTCGCCCGGGACCGGCCCGGCCTGTACGCGGCGGCCCAGTTCGACGCCGCTGCCGGCACCACCCCCGAGCTGGCGGAGGCGGCCGCCGCGCTCGTGGCCCTCTTCTCGGCCGTCCTGCGCGGTTTCGGCCTGCCCGGGGAGCGTTCGGTCGACGCCGTCCGCGCCGTGCGCTCAGCCGTCCACGGCTTCGTCGTCCTGGAGTCCCAGGGAGGTTTCCAGCTCCCCGACGACGTCGGCCGCAGCCTCGACACCCTGCTCGACGTCCTCGCCGCGGGACTGCGTTCCCTCGCCCCCTGATCCGGCGCCTCAGCGCCCGGGCGAGCGCGGGAGCCGGGGGTCGAGCACCCGCAGCACCGCCGCCAGCACGATCCCCGCGACGAGCACCACGCCCGTGCCCGCCAGCGCCGCCGGCACCCCGATCACGCCCGCGTCGAGGAACGGGTACGGGTACCAGCCCGTCGCGGCGCCGTGCGCGAACGTCCACGCCACCCACGCCAGCGGCCACGCGAACGCCAGGACGAGGGTGCGCCGGTCCAGCCGGGGCCGGGGGCCGAACAGCAGCCAGCCCAGCACGGTCGCCACCGGCGAGGCGTAGTGCACGGCGGCGTTGAGCCACCAGTCGATCCCGTCGTGCTGCAGGCCCGGGCCCAGGACCGTCACGTACACCACCCCGGTGATCGCGATGCCCAGCAGCGAGTCCAGCCGCAGCACCCGCCACGCGGGGCCGTCGCGGTCCGGCCGCAGCGCCAGGGAGAGCGCGGCGGCCAGCACCAGGACGTTGCTCTGGATGGTGAAGTAGCTGAACAGCCGCACCAGGGCGGTGCCGGTGCCGACGCCGGCCTGGGCGCCGCCGGGGTTCACGTCGGTGCCGGCCCGCACGAGCAGGACGACCTGCAGCACGAGGGCGCTGCCCACGAGGGCGGCGAGGGCGGCGTGCCAGAGGCGCGACGCGGTGCGGGTGGGGGGCTCGGTGCTCACCGGCCGATCGTCACCCGGGGCGCGGGGTCGGCGCTCACCGGCCCCGCGCGCCTCACCGGGTCGCGGCCAGCGCGGCGGCCTCGTAGCGGCGCAGCACGAGGTCGACCAGCAGCGGGTGCGGGCCCATCGGCTCGGCCACCGCGTCGGCGCCCGCGGCGGCCAGCCGCCGCGAGAACACCCCCGGCGCCAGCAGGTAGCTGGCCACCGCGACCCGCCGCGCCCCCGCGCGGCGCGCGGCGGCCACCGCGTCGGCGACGGCCGGTTCCTGCGCCGAGAGGAACCCCGTCGTCACCGGTGCGCGCAGGCGGGCCCCCAGCAGGCCGGCGGCGGCGCGCACGTCGCCCTGGGCGACCGCGTCGGAGGACCCGGCGGCGGCCAGCACCACCGCACCGTCGAAACCGGCGGGGTCCTCGCCCAGCGCCTCGCCCAGGCGCTGCAGCACCACGTCGGTGACCTCCTCGCCCGGGCCCAGGGCCGCGCCCGCCACGGAGAGCCCGCCGCTCGCGGCGACGGCCTCGGCGATGTCCACCCGCACGTGGTAGCCGCTGGACAGCAGCAGCGGCACCACGACGCTGCGCCGGCCGGCGGCGCTCAGCTCGCCGACCACCTCGGGCAGTTCGGGCCCGTGGACGTCGACGTGCGCGGCGCGCACGTCGAGGTCCGGGCGGGCGGCCGCCACGGCGGCGCGCAGCGCGTCCACGGTGCGACGTCCCTGCTCCGAGCGCGTGCCGTGCGAGCAGGCGACCAGGACGGGCCGGTCGGCGGAACGGTCGTCGGTGTCGTGCTCTGCGGGGTTCACGCGTCCTCCAGGACGTCCAGGCGGTAACCGCGCTTGACGAGGGTGCGCACGAGGTCGGGCGCCGGCAGGCCGCTGCGCAGCCGGGCGACGGTGACCTCCACGGCGTGCGCGTCGTTCGCGCCCGGCAGCACGCCCAGCAGCTCCTCGCGGGTCACGACGGCGCCGCGGGCGCGCGCCAGCCGGCGCAGCACCGCCAGCGGACCGGGCGCCAGGTCCAGCACCTGCCCGTCCAGGACGGCCGCCTGCGCCCGCAGCACCAGTTCCCCGCGCGCGGTGGCGACCCGCTCCAGCGGGTTGCCCGCCAGGTGCTCGGTGAGGGTGCGCAGCAGCGCGCCCAGCCGCCAGCGGTCCGGCACGAGCGGGTCGACGCCCGCCGCCCGCAACGGCTCGGCGGTGACGTCGCCCACGGCGCAGGCGACGGTCCCGCCGGCGAATGCGCGCAGCACCTCCTCGCGGCGGCCCGCGGCGCCCGCGGCCTCCAGCAGCGCGACGGCACCGGGGGCGCTGGTGAAGACCACCGCGTCCACCCGGCCGGCGGCGGTGAGGTCCACCAGTCGCTGCACGGCGTCGGGGTCCTCCGGCGGCAGCCAGCGGTACACCGCGATCCCGCGCACGCGGGCTCCGGCGGCGACCAGCGGCGCCAGCTGGCGCTCGTCGGCCGCGCCGTGCAGCTGCACCACGACCGAGCGGCCCGCGACCCCCTCGTCGACCATGTGCTGCACCGCTTCGGCGGTCTGCTCCGAGGCCGCCGACCACGCCTCGCGCAGCCCGTTGGCGCGGATGACGCCGGTCGCCTTGGGGCCGCGAGCCAGCAGCCGGGCGCGTCCGAGGGTCGTCAGCAGGTCGTCGGCCAGCCCGGCGGCGTCGGCGGCCTCCACCCAGCCGCGCAAGCCGATGCCGGTCGTCACCAGGACGTCGTCGGGCGGGTCGGCGATGACGTCGCGCGTGCCGGCCAGCAGCTGCTCGTCTTCGGTGAGCGGGACGATGCGCATGGTGGGGGCGTGCACCACGCGGGCGCCCTTGCGGGTGAGGCTGGCGATCATGTCGTCGGAGCGTCGGTCGCTGGTGATCCCGACGGTCACGCCGAGCAGCGGGGTCCCCGCGGCGGCGGGTTCGGGTGCCCGCGGAGCCGGCGGGGTCGGGAGCGCGGGGGCCGCGGCCGGCATGTCGTTCACCCTCCCGGACAGTAGGCGACGGCGCTGGCGGGCGCCACGAGCCCACCGGTGCCGGCGGTCCGCGAGGGGCGCGCCGAGGCGACCTGCCCGATCGTGGCGGCGAGGTCGGCGACCGCGCCCACCACGACCACGGCGGGCGAGCGCACGCCGCGCTCGGTGGCCACCCGCGCGATCTCGCGCAGCGGGGCGGTGGTGGTGCGCTGGTGCGTGGTCCAGCCCCGCTCCACCACGGCCACCGGGGTGGAGGGGTCCTTGCCGTGCGCGATGAGGCCCTCCGCCAGGGCCGCCAGGGTCGTCACGCCCATCAGGACCACGAGGGTGCCCTCCAGGGCGGCCAGCGCCGTCAGGGCCGCGGGGCCGGGCACGTCGTGGCCGGTGAGGACGGTGACGGAGCGGGCCAGGCCGCGGTGGGTGACGGGGATCCCCGCGGCGGCCGGCACCGAGAACGCGCTGGTCACCCCGGGCACGACCTCCACCTCGACGCCCGCCGCGCGGCAGGCGAGGACCTCCTCGCCGCCGCGGCCGAGCACGTAGCCGTCGCCGCCCTTGAGGCGCACGACGTTCCGCCCGGTGCGGGCGGCCTCGACGAGCAGGCGGTTGATCTCCTCCTGCGGCACGGGGTGGTGGTCGGGGGTCTTGCCGACGTCGACGACCTCGACGTCCTCGCCGAGCTCGGCCAGGACGCCGGTGGGTGCGAGGCGGTCCACCACCACGAGGTCGGCCTCGGCCAGGCGCCGCCGTCCGCGCAGGGTGAGCAGGTCCACCTCGCCGGGGCCGCCGCCGACGAGGGTGACCCGCCCGGGCCCTCCCGCCCCGCGCCGCAGCGGCGCGGCACCACCGTCCAGCCAGCGGCCCAGCGCCTCCTTCAGGGCCCGCGCGCGGCGCGGGTCGCGCCCGGCTGAGACGGAGAGCGTCACGGTGCCGCCGTCGACCTCGCGGCGCACCACCGCGGGCGTCCAGGCCGCCGAGGCCGCCGCGTCGTCGGCGCGCACGCACCAGGTGCGCCGCTGCTCGGCCGCCGCCGCGAGGGCCGCGTCGGTGCCGGGGTCCCCGGTGGCGGTGTGCACGAGCCACGCGCCCTCGACGTCCTCGGCGACGGCCTCGCGCTGGTGCCACGTCAGCCGCGGCAGCAGGTCGCGCAGGTCCTCGCACACCGCCGGGGCGACGAGGTGGACGTCCGCGCCGGCTCCCAGCAGGTCCGCGGTGCGCCGGGCGGCGACGGGGCCGCCGCCGGCGACCAGCACCCGGCGGCCGGTCAGGTCCAGGTGCAGCGGGTAGTGCACCGCCGGGTCGTGCACCGCCGGGTCGTGCACCGCCGGGTCGTGCCCGGTGCTCACAGCTCCACCGAGACGCGGCCGTCGGGGCCCACCGAGCAGGGGTGCACGGCGAGCGGGGGCTGCCCGCTCGTGGACTCCCCGGTGTCCAGGTCGAAGGTGTTCAGGTGCAGCGGGCACACGACGACGCGCTCGTCGATCTGCCCGTCGGCCAGCGGGCCGCCGGCGTGCGGGCAGGCGGCCTGCACGGCGGTGACCTTGCCGCTGCGCCGGCGGAACACGGCGATCTGCTCCCCGCCGACGGCGAAGGCGCGGCCCTCGCCGGGCGGGATGTCCTGAAGCGAGCACAGGTCGTGCCGGGTCCGGGTGGGGTCGGCGGGACGGGTGGGGACGCTCATCGGGGGACCTCCGCGGTCGAGGGGGCGGCCTCGGCGTTGGCGTGCACCTCGGGCAGCAGGCCGCCGGGGGCGCCGGCCGGCCGGTTCGGCACCAGCGGCAGCGCGACCAGCGGCAGGGACGGGCGGAACTGGCCGGGGGTGACGGGCTGCTCGCCCTCCTGCCAGGGGTCGCGGTAGTTGTCCACCGTGGCCTGCATGCGCTCGTCCAGCCCCTCCGCCACGCCGTCGCTGTCCTCGACGAGGACGGCCCGCACGCGCTCGATGCCCAACCGTGGCACGAACTCGTAGGTGCGCTCCAGCCAGTTGCCCCACTCGCGGTAGAACTGGATGAACCGGCCCGTGAGGGTGAGCACCTCCTGGGGCGAGTCCACGGTGGCCAGCAGGTCCGCCTTGCGCACCGAGGCGCCCGCGGCGCCGCCGACGTGCACCTCCCACTTGCCGGCCCCGATCGCCACCACACCGATGTCCTTGACGTACGCCTCGGCGCAGTTGCGCGGGCAGCCCACCACGCCCAGCTTCAGCTTGGCGGGGGTCTCGATGCCCTGGAACCGCGTCTCCATGTCGATGCCGAGCTGGGTGGAGTCACCCAGGCCGAAGCGGCAGTAGTCGGTGCCCACGCACGTCTTCACGGTGCGCACGCTCTTGCCGTACGCGTACCCCGACGGCATGCCCAGGTCCTTCCAGACCTGCGGCAGGTCCTCCTTCTTCAGCCCCAGCAGGTCGATGCGCTGCCCGCCGGTGACCTTCACCAGGCCGACGTCGTACTTGCGGGCCACCGCCGCGATCTTCTCCAGCTGCTCCGGGGTGGTGACGCCGCCCTTCATCTGCGGGACCACCGAGAAGGTGCCGTCGCGCTGGATGTTGGCGTGGACGCGGTCGTTGATGAACCGCCCGTCGCGCTCCTCCTCGATGCCCTCGGGCCACATCATCCGCAGCAGCGAGGTCAGGCCCATCTTGGACTTGGCGTCCTCGGCGCCGCCGGGGGCCAGTTCCCGGAAGACCGCCGAGACGGACTTCAGGCCCTTGGCCCGGATCGCCGCCATGAGTTCCGGCTTGGCCATCGGGATGCCGGGCACGTACCAGTTCGCCGACTCGTCGACGGTGAGGGCGCCGCCGGCGGCCCACTGGGTGATCTGCTCGACCACGGACTTGCAGGAACCGCAGCCCTTGGCGGCCCTGGTGGCGCCCATGACGGCGTTCAGCGAGGTCGCCCCGCCCTCCACCGCCTGCACGATGGCGCCCTTGGTGACGCCGTTGCAGTTGCAGACCTGCGCGTGGTCGTCGAGCTCGGCGACACCGACCTCCTCGCCGGGGGTGCCCAGGTCGAACAGCAGCGACATCCGCTCCTCCGGCAGCGGAAGCCCCTGGTCGAACGCCTGCTGCAGGAACGCGGTCTTGCGCACGTCGCCCAGCAGGGTCGCCCCCACCAGGCGGTTCTCGCGGATCACGACGTTGAGGTAGACGCCGCGGTGCGGTTCGGAGAAGACGACGAACTCGTCGTCGTCGCCCTCCGGGCCGGGCAGGCCCATCTGCACCACGTCGACCCCGGCGACCTTCAGCTTCGTGGCGGTGCGCGAGCCGTGGTACTCCGCGTCCGGGTCGGCACCGGTGAGGTGGTCGGCCAGGACGCCGGCCTGCTCCCACAGCGGCGCCACCAGGCCGTACGTCTCGCCGCGGTGCTGCACGCACTCGCCGATGGCGTACACCTCGCCGGCCTCGCCCTCGCAGCGCATCCGGTCGTCCACGACGACGCCGCGCTCGACCTCCAGGCCCGAGCGCAGCGCGACCTCCGTGTTCGGGCGGATGCCCGCCGCGACGACCACGAGGTCGGCGTCGAGCACTTCGCCGTCGGGTAGTTCCACGCCGGTGACCCGGTCGGTGCCGTGCACGCCCTTCGTGCGGACCCCGGTGTGCACGCGGATGCCCAGCGCCTCGATGGAGCGGCGCAGCACCCGCCCGGCCTCGGGGCCGAGCTGCTGGTTCATCAGGTGCTTCGGGGAGTGCACCAGGTCGACCTGCACGCCGTGGGTGGCCAGGCCGTGGGCGGCTTCCAGGCCGAGCAGGCCGCCGCCGATGACGACGGCGCGGCGGTGCGTGCGGGCCGCGGCCAGCAGGGCCCGGGTGTCGTCCAGGGTGCGGAACGCGAACACCCCGTCCAGCAGGGAACCGTCCTCGCGGCGCAACCCGTCCATGGAGGGGAAGAACGGCGTCGCACCCGTCGCCAGGACCAGCACGTCGTACGGCGTGGTGGCGCCGGTGGCGTCGTGGACCACCTTGGCGAAGGTGTCGACGCGTTCGACGGCGACACCGGCGCGCAGGTCGATGCCGTTCTCGGTGTACCAGGGCAGGGAGTTCAGGACGATGCCGTCCTCGTCCTCCTGCCCGGCCAGCACGTGCGAGAGCATGATGCGGTTGTAGTTGCCGTAGGGCTCGGCGCCGAAGACGGTGACGTCGAACTGCTGGGCGCCGCCGCGTTCGAGGACCTCCTCCACGGCGCGGGCGCCGGCCATGCCGTTGCCGACGACGACGAGCCGGCGCTTGCGGCTGCGCTGGTGCGGCAGCTCGGCGGTGCGGGTGCTGGTGGTCGTGGTCACGGCGCTCACACCTCCACCAGGCCGAGGTCGACGACGACGGTGCCGCTCAGCCCCTCGGGGGCGGCGACGCGCAGCTCGATCGTCGCGGGCGCCTCCAGGTCCTCCACGATGCGCAGCGGCACGTGCGTGGACCCGGCCGCCGCGATGGGGAACCAGCGCATCGGGACCCCGTCGCGCAGGAGGACGACGGACACCATCTCCGGGGTCGAGTTGCCGCCGCGGAAGTACACGGCCTGGGCGCGGGAACCGTCGGGGACGGTGTACGACTCCAGGCCCTCGATGACGGTGGGCTTCTCCAGCCCGGTGCCGGTGAACCGGTAGGCGCCTTGCAGGAAGCGGGGGGTCGAGCTCACGGGGTCCTCCTCGAGGTCCGGTGCGTGGTGGTCGGGACGCTCGGTCAGGTGTCGATCGGGTGGGACGGGGATCAGATGGCCGTGCCGGCGAACCGGGTGGCGCGGCCTCGGACGTAGACGGCGGCGGTGACGGCGGCGCAGAGGGCGTAGAAACCGATGAAGCCGACCAGGGCCGGAGCCAGGGAGCCCGTGGCCGTGATGGAGGTGGCGAAGACGCGGGGGATGATGAAACCGCCGTAGGCGCCGATGCCGGCGGCGATGCCGATGCACGCCGCGGCCTCCCGCTTGGCCAGCGTCAGCGCCGCGGTGTCCCCGGGGGCGATCCCGGAGCGGAAGATCGCCGGGATCATGCGGTAGATCGAGCCGTTGCCCATGCCGCTGGCGACGAACAGCACGAGGAACGAGCCGAAGAACAGCGTGAAGCTGCCGATGCCCAGGGCCGCGATGACGCCGATCGCACCGAGGGACATGACCGCGTAGGCGCCGATGCTCACGCTGGCGCCGGAGAGCCGGTCCGAGAGCCGGCCGCCGTAGGGGCGGGCCAGCGAGCCGACGAGGGCGCCGATGAAGGCCAGCGTCAGCGGCACCGCCGGCAGGCCGATGAAGCCCCAGTCGAAGGACACCTCGGGGAACTGGTTCCTGATGAGCGTGGGGAACACCCCGGCGTAGCCGATGAAGGAGCCGAAGGTGCCGATGTAGAGGAAGGAGACGACCCAGGTGTGCTTGTTGCGCAGGGCCGCCGCGTAACCGCTGAAGTCGGCCCTGGCGGTGGACAGGTTGTCCATGTACCGCCAGGCCAGGACCGCGGCGAGCACCGCGAGCGGGACGATCATCAGCCCGGCGCGCTCCAGCGCGAGGCCGCCGCCGACGATGACGACCACCGGGACGATCAGCTGCACCACCGCCACGCCCAGGTTGCCGCCGGCCGCGTTCAGGCCCAGGGCCGCGCCCTTCTCCCGCTCGGGGAAGAAGAAGGAGATGTTGGCCATGCTGCTGGCGAAGTTGCCGCCGCCGACGCCGGCGGTCGCGGCCACGAGCACCATGAGCCAGAACGGCGTGTCCGGGTTCTGCACCACGACCGCCAGGCCGACGCACGGCACGATCAGCAGCAGCGCCGACACGACGGTCCAGTTGCGCCCGCCGAAGCGGGGCACCGCGAACGTGTAGGGGAAGCGCAGCGTGGCTCCCACGAGGTTCGGGATCGCGATGAGCCAGAACTGCTGGTTCGCGCTGAGCGCGAAACCCGCCGCGTTCAGCGAGGGCGTCACGATCGTCCACAGCTGCCACACCGAGAAGCCGAGGAACTCCGCGAAGATCGACAGCCACAGGTTGCGGCGGGCGGCCGGGCGGCCGGTGGACTCCCACTGGCTGCGGTCCTCGGGGTCGTAGTGGTCGACCCAGCGGCCGGGGCGCGGGCGCGGGATCGTGCCGGTCGCGTCGTCGTGCTCCTCGGTGACGGCCATCGTGCTGACTCCTCAGGGGTGCGGGGTCCTGGCCCGGTGGGGCAGCGGTGCCGGCGGAGCCGCTGGTGCACCGCCGTGTCCCCGACGCTAGGGACGGCGTGTTACCGCTCCCGCTCGCCCGTGTTTCACCGACGACACGTTGTCCTCACCTGTCGGGCCCGCCCCTGTGAGGAACGCGGGTCAGTACACGTCCCGCAGGTACCGCCCGGCGGCGGCCAGCTCCCTCACGTGGTCGGCGGCCTCCTGCTCGTCCACGCGGCCGTGGACCTCCACGACCCGCCGCAGGGCGGCGTCGACGTCCTTGGCCATCCGGCTCGCGTCGCCGCACACGTACAGGAAGGCCCCCTCGCGCAGCCACGCCCACAGCTGCTCGCCGTGCTGGAGCATGCGGTCCTGCACGTACACCTTCTCGTCCTGGTCGCGCGAGAACGCCAGCGTCAGGCGGGTGAGGAAGCCGTCGTCGCGCATGTCCTCCAGCTCCTCGCGGTAGTAGTAGTCCGTCGTGGAGCGGCGCTCGCCGAAGAAGAGCCAGTTGCGACCGGTGTGCCCCAGCGCCCGCCGCTCGTGCAGGAACGCGCGGAACGGCGCCACCCCGGTACCGGGGCCGACCATGACCATCGGGGCGTCGGGGTCGGCGGGCGGGCGGAAGGACGTCGCGGGCTGCACGAACACCGGCACCCGCTCGCCCTCGCGGCACCGGTCCGCCAGGAACGCCGAGCACAGCCCGCCGCGGGCGCGGCCGTCCACCTCGTAGCGCACGACGCCGACCGTGAGCTGCACCTCGCGCGGGTCGACCAGGGAGGAGGATGAGATCGAGTACTGCCGCGGCTGCAGCCGCTTGAGGACCGCCGCCCACTCCTCGCCGTCGGCGCGGGCGGGGAAGCGGGCCAGCACGTCGGCGACCGACCGCCCGTGCAGCCAGCCGCGCAGCTCGCCGGAGCGCGCCGGGGCCAGCAGCCCGCCGAGCTCAGCGCCGCGGGTGCGCGCGGCGACCAGGCGCAGCAGGTCCGGCCCGGCCCGCCGCAGGTCCAGGTGCCGGGTGGCGGCCTCGCGCCAGCTCGTCTCCCCGACCCCGTCCAGGACCACCGCGCCGTCCGCGTCCAGCCCGCTCGCGCGCAGGAAGCCGTGCACCTCCGCCGCGTCGTTGGCGGCCCACACGCCCAGCGCGTCGCCGGCCCGGTAGGTCACGTCCTCGGGCAGGGCGAAGCCGAAGCGGCGCACCTCCTTGCCGGAGGCGGGGGCGGTCAGGAGCTCGTTGCGCACCAGGGGGGCGGGTACCGGCGCGCTGCGGCTGCCGCCGTGCGCGCGCCGGGGGCCCGTGCCCACCCCGTGGCCCACCTCGCGGCCCACCCGCTGGGCCGGCACGGCGGGGTGCGCCGGCGCCGCGGACGGTCCCAGACGCTCCACGACGGTGCGGAACCACCGCTCGGCCTTGTCCTCCTCGCCCGGTTCGCAGTCCGTGCGCTCGGCGAGGCGCGTGGCGCCCAGCTCCTCCAGGCGCGCGTCCAGCCGGCGCCCGTGCCCGCAGAAGTCGGCGTAGCTGGAATCGCCCATCGCCAGCACCGCGAAGCGGGTCGACTCCAGGCGGGGCGCGTCCGGGGCGCGCAGCGCCGACCACAGGGCCGCGCCGTTGTCCGGGGCGTCGCCGTCGCCGAAGGTGCTCGTGACCACCAGCACGGTGCCCGCCCCGGCCACGGCCCCCGGGTCGGTGGTGTCCATGGCCCGCAGGTCCACGGCGTACCCGCCCGCGCGCAGCTGCTCGGCGAAGGTCTCGGCGCGCTCGGCGGCGCCACCGGTCTGCGAGGCCCACAGCACCGTCACGCGCTGCGCGGGGTCCTCCTCGGGCGCGCGCGAGAACATCCCGGCGAGCAGCCCGTCCACCCAGGCGCGGGTGCGGGTGTCGAAGGGCGCGGACGGCGGCAGCACCGGCACGCCCGTGACCCCCTCCTGACGGCGCCCCTGCAGCACGCCGTCGAGGTAGGTGCGCTGCACCTCGTCCAGCGCCGGCGGCGCGGACGCGGCGGCGACCAGGACGGGCGGCTGCGCGTTCTCGTCCGCCGCGCCCTCGTCCGTCGCGGTGCCGCCGGTGCCGGGGCCCCCGGGGCGCGGGCCCACGCGGGTCAGGCGCACCGCGCTGACCTTGAACTCCGGCTGGAACGAGACCGGGTCCACCGCGTCGTTCGTGACGGCGTTGACGGCCAGGTACTCGCCGTAGGAGTCGTTCCAGTGGAACGGCGCGAAGCAGCCGCCCGGCTGGACGCGGTCGCTGACGCGCGCGGGCAGCACGGCGCGCCCGCGGCGGGACGCGATCTCCACTTCCTCGCCCTCGGCGATCCCCAGGGTGCGCGCGTCGTCGGGGTGCACCTCCACGAAGGGCCCGGGGTCCAGCGCCGTGAGCCTGGCGACCTTGCCGGTCTTGGTCATGGTGTGCCACTGGTGCTGCACGCGCCCCGTCGTCAGCACGAACGGGTGGTCCTCGTCGGGCAGCTCCGCGGGGTCCACGTGCGGGCGGGCGAGGAACTGCGCGCGCCCGTTCGGCGTGGCGAAGCGGAAGCCGTCGCCGGCGCGGTAGCGCACCGGGTTGCGCCGGCCCTCGTCGCCGGGCGGGCTGGGCCACTGCGCCGGCCCGCCGCGCAGCTTGGCGTAGTCGATGCCGCGCAGGTCGTACCCGGTGCTCGGGTTGGCGAACCGGCGGATCTCCTCGAACACCTCCTCGGAGGACGAGAACGCGAACGCCTCGCCGTGCCCGAGCTCCGTGGCGACCATCGCGATGAGCCGCCAGTCGGGCAGCGCGTCGCCGGGGGCGTCCACGGCCTGCGGCAGCAGGGTCAGGGTGCGCTCGGAGTTCACGGTGACGTACGTGGACTCCGCCCACAGCGCCGCCGGCAGCAGGACGTCGGCGTAGGCGGTGGTCTCGGTGTCGGCGAAGGCGTCCTGGCAGACGACCAGTTCCGCCGCCTCCAGGCCCTCGACGACGGTGCGGCGGTTGGCGACCGAGGCGACGGGGTTGGTGCAGACGATCCAGCACGCCTTCACCTCGCCGGCGGCCATCCGCTCGAACACGTCGACGGTTCCGGTGCCGGTGTCCGGGCGGATCGTCCCGCGCGGCAGGCCCCACACGTCCTCGGTGAAGGTGCGGTCCTCCTCCACCAGGACCGAGCGCTGCCCGGGCAGGCCGGGGCCCATGTAGCCCATCTCCCGCCCGCCCATCGCGTTGGGCTGCCCGGTCAGGGAGAACGGCCCGCTGCCGCGGCGCCCGATGGCGCCGGTGGCCAGGTGCAGGTTGCACAGGGCGTTGGTGTTCCAGGTGCCGTGGGTGCTCTGGTTCAGCCCCATCGTCCAGCACGACATCCAGTTCCCGGCCTCGCCGATCCAGCGCGCGGCGGTGCGCAGGTCCTCCTCGGCCACCCCGGTGACCGCGCTGACGGCGGCGGGGGAGTAGTCCGCGAGCAGCGCCTCGACGGCGTCCCAGCCGTCGGTGAACCGCTCGACGAACGCGGTGTCGACGTGACCGGCCTCGACGATCAGGTGCAGCAGGCCGTTGAGCAGGGCCAGGTCGGTGCCGGGGCGGATCTGCAGGAACAGGTCGGCCCGCTCGGCCGTGGCCGTGCGGCGCGGGTCCACCACGATCAGCTTCGCGCCGGCCTTCAGCCGGTCCGCCATCCGCAGGAACAGGACCGGGTGGCAGTCGGCCATGTTGGCGCCGGTGACGAGGAAGACGTCGGCGTGGTCGAAGTCGTCGTAGGAACCGGGCGGGCCGTCGGCGCCCAGGGAGGACTTGTAGCCGGCGCCGGCGCTGGCCATGCACAGGCGGGAGTTCGACTCCAGGTGCCGCGTGCGCAGGTACCCCTTGGCGAGCTTGGTCGCCAGGTACTGCGCCTCCAGCGACATCTGCCCCGACACGTACAGGGCGACCGCGTCGGGGCCGTGCTCCTCCACGATCGCCCGCAGCCGCGCGGCGGTGCTCGCGACCACCTCCGCCAGTGCGGCGTCGACCGGCTGGGCACCCCGCTCGGGGCGCACCGCAGCCCGCTCCAGCCGGCCCCCGGCCAGCATGAACTCCGCGCTCGTGGCGCCCTTGGTGCACAGGCGTCCCGCGTTGGCCGGGTGCTGCCGGTCACCGGTGACGCCCTGGGCGGTGCGCCGGCCGGTGACCGGGTCGGTCCGGACCTGCAGGACGATCCCGCAGCCCACGCCGCAGTACGAGCAGGACGTGCGCACCGTCCGCGGGGAGGCGTCGGTGGAGGTCTCGGGCGCCATGGGCCCAGCAGAGCCGATCCGTGTTTCCGGGGCGTTTCCCGGCCGTCACGCCGGGGCTGCCTCGCCCTCACAGCGGGTGCTGAGCGGTGAGATCGCGGTGCGGGTCAGTCCCGCAGGTCCAGCCGGGCCACCTGCGCCTCGTCCAGCTGCACGCCCAGCCCCGCCGTCGAGGAGCGCAGCTCGTCGATGCTGCGCGGGCCCACGATGGGGAACGTGGGGAACGGCTGGGCCAGCACGAACGCCAGCGCGACGGCCGTCGCCGGCACGCCCAGTTCCGCCGCCAGCTCCTCCGCCCGCCGCTTGCGCTCGAAGTTGGCGTCGCTGTAGTAGCAGCGCACCAGGTCGGCGTCGCGGCGGTCGGCCGGGTCGGCGCGGGCGAAGAACCCGCGCGCCTGCGAGGACCACGGCAGCAGCGGCACCTGCCGCTCGGTCAGCCAGCGCTTGGAGGCCGCGTCGGTGACGTGCTGGCACCCCGCCCAGGGCACGTCCAGCGCCTCGGCCAGGCCGAAGTGGTTGCTGAGCACCGAGAAGCCCCGCTTGCCGTTCGCGGCGGCCCACGCGTTCGCCTCGTCGAACCGCTCCAGCGTCCAGTTGGAGACGCCGAACACGCCGATGCGCCCGGCGTCGGCGTGCTCGTTGAGCACGTCGACGAACTCGCCCACCGGCACGTCCAGGTTGTCGCGGTGCAGCAGGTACAGCTCGGCGCGCTCGCGCTGCTGGTTCTCCAGCGACTCCAGCAGCTGCCACGTCATGCCCTGCGGGGTGCACTCGGGGGTGTGCCCGCCCTTGGCGACGACGACCGCCTCGGAGTGCAGCCCGCGGTTGGTCAGCCACTGCCCCAGCAGCTTCTCGTAGCGGCCCTGCCCGTACCACCAGGACGTGTCGAACGTCGTGCCGCCGGCCTCCCAGAACGCGTCGAACAGCGCGGACGCGTGCGCGAGGTCGGGCTGGTTGTCCACGCCCATGACGACGCGGGACAGGGGCTTGTCGAGCCCTTCGACGTTGCCGTAGCGCATCGGGTTCGGGGAGGCGACCCGCAGCGGCAGGCCGGAGACGGGGGGGATCGCGGCGGTGTCGCGCTCGAAGGGGTAGCGCACCCCGACCGCCGCGCGCCAGCGGTCGAGCACCGCGGACGTGGCCAGGGAGTCGTCCAGGGAGTGCTCCACCGCACCGGCCGAGACGTCCTCGCCGCGCCCGGCCGCCTCGGCCAGCCGCGCCAGCGCCGCCGCCTCGGCGGCGTAGGGCAGGTGCCCCTCGGTCTCGGGGCCGAACGTGATGACCTGCTCGGGCTCGCCGGCCCGGCGCAGCACGATGCCCGTGCCGGCGCCGATCGCCCACGGGTCGGCCAGGTGGATCGAGCCGGCCGAGCCGTGCACCGCCACCGCCGGCGGCTCGGCCAGGCGCACGCCGGTGCGCACCGTGGCGGTGACGCCGCCGTCGAACTCCAGCGCGGCCACGGCCCACTCGTCCACCCCGGTGGGGCCGACCGTGCCCGACCCGCGCAGCGAGGTGAGCACCGCCGGTCGCCCCAGGGCGGCGGCCGCCACGGCGCGGGCCATCGTCACGGGGTAGCCGCCCACGTCGAGGATCCCGCCGCCGGCCAGGTCCGCGTCGAACAGGCGGCCGGTGGGGGAGCCCGCGGCGAAGGAGAAGCTCGCGTCGACGTGCAGCACCCGCCCCACGGCGCCGGAGCGCACCAGATCCAGCAGGGCGCGCTGCTGGGGGTGGAAGGCGTACATGTACGCCTCCAGCAGCACCCGTCCGCTGGTGCGGGCGGCGTCCACGACGGCCATGGCGCTGCCGTGGTTGGGCGCCAGCGGCTTCTCGCACAGCACGTGCTTGCCGGCGCGCAGCGCGGCGATCGCCAGGGGGGCGTGGACGGTGTGCACGGTGGCGACGTAGACGGCGTCGACGCCCGGGTCGGCCAGGACCTCGGCGTGGGTGCCGGTGCGCGCGCCGGGGGCGACCTCGTCGGCGAACGCGCGCGCCCGCTCGGCGCCGGAGCTGCCGACGGCGACGATCTCGCCGGCCCCGGAGGAGGGCAGCTGGGAGGCGAAGCGGCGGGCGATGGAGCCGGGGCCGAGCACGGCCCAGCGCAGGGGGGCAGCAGGGGGCGTCACGGGACGCTCCTTCGCGGTCGTGGGGGAGCACCGTGATCGGTCACGGCGGCCCCGGGAGCCTAGGGAGGCGGCGCACGGCCGGTCAACGCCCCCGCCCGCCGGGGCCCCGCGCCCGCGCCCGGGCCGGCTCCGGGACCTAGGATCGCGGGGTGAGCCCCGACACCCCCGCGAACGCCCCCGCAGCGCAGCCGGACGGTCCCGTCGCGGCCCCCGGCGTCGACGTCAAGCCCCGCAGCCGACAGGTCACCGACGGCCTGGAGGCCACGGCCTCGCGCGGGATGCTGCGCGCGGTCGGCATGGGCGACGAGGACTGGGTCAAGCCGCAGATCGGCGTGGCCTCCAGCTGGAACGAGATCACCCCCTGCAACCTGCCGCTGGACCGCCTGGCCAAGGCCGTCAAGGACGGCGTGCACGCCGCGAAGGGGTTCCCGCTGGAGTTCGGCACGATCTCCGTCTCCGACGGCATCTCCATGGGGCACGAGGGGATGCACTACTCCCTGGTCAGCCGCGAGGTCATCGCCGACTCCGTGGAGACCGTGATCAGCGCCGAGCGCCTCGACGGATCGGTCCTGCTGGCCGGCTGCGACAAGTCCCTGCCCGGCATGCTCATGGCCGCCGCCCGCCTGGACCTGGCCAGCGTGTTCCTCTACGCCGGCACGATCCTGCCCGGCCGGGCGAAGCTGTCCGACGGCAGCGAGCACGAGGTCACCCTCATCGACGCCTTCGAGGCCGTGGGCGCCTGCGCGCGCGGGCTGATGTCCCGCGAGGACGTCGACACCATCGAGCGCGCCATCTGCCCGGGCGAGGGCGCCTGCGGCGGCATGTACACCGCGAACACCATGGCGGCCGCCGCGGAGGCGCTGGGCATGTCGCTGCCCGGCAGCGCGGCCCCGCCGGCCACGGACCGCCGCCGCGACGGGTTCGCGCGCCGCTCCGGCCAGGCGGTGGTGAACCTGCTGGCGAACGGGATCACCGCCCGGCAGATCATGACCAAGGAGGCGTTCGAGAACGCCATCGCCGTGGTCATGGCGCTGGGCGGCTCCACCAACGCGGTGCTGCACCTGCTGGCCATCGCCTACGAGGCCGAGGTGGACCTGACGCTGGCGGACTTCGACCGCATCGCGGGGAAGGTGCCGCACCTGGGCGACCTGAAGCCCTTCGGCCGGCACGTCATGGTGGACGTGGACCGCATCGGCGGCATCCCGGTGGTCATGCGCGCGCTGCTGGACGCCGGCCTGCTGCACGGGGACACCCTGACGGTGACGGGCCGGACGATGGCGGAGAACCTCGCGGAGATCTCCCCGCCCGACGTCGACGGCGTGGTGCTGCGGGCGCTGGACGACCCGATCCACCGCACCGGCGGCATCACGATCCTCTCGGGCAACCTCGCCCCGGGCGGTGCGGTCGTCAAGAGCGCCGGGTTCGACTCGGAGGTCTTCGAGGGCACCGCGCGGGTCTTCGAGCGCGAGCGCGCGGCGCTGGACGCCCTGGAGGACGGCACGATCGGCGCGGGCGACGTGGTCGTCATCCGCTACGAGGGCCCCAAGGGCGGCCCGGGCATGCGCGAGATGCTCGCCATCACCGGCGCGATCAAGGGCGCCGGGCTGGGCAAGGACGTGCTGCTGCTGACCGACGGGCGCTTCTCCGGCGGCACCACGGGGCTGTGCGTGGGGCACGTGGCGCCCGAGGCCGTGGACGGCGGGCCGATCGCCCTCGTGCGCGACGGCGACCCGGTCCGCCTGGACGTGGCGGGCAAGACGCTCGAGGTGCTCGTCGAGGACGCTGAGCTGGCGCGCCGCCGGGAGGGCTGGGAGCCGCTGCCGCCGGTGTTCACGCGCGGCGTGCTCGCCAAGTACGCCAAGCAGGTGCAGTCCGCCTCCGTGGGGGCCGTCTGCAGCTGAGCGGTCGTGAGCCGCCGGGGCGCGGTGTCCAGCACGTGGACCTGCTGTCCACGATGTGAGACGTGACGCCCCGGCGGCTGACACCGCCGGGAGGGGCGACTACCGTGCTGCTCATGCGGTTCCTCGTAGCCATCGGACAGCGCGCCCGCTGAGGTCGACGACGATCGACCCGCCGAGCGCGCGACCCCTCACCCACCTACGCGGCGGAGGGGTCTTTTCGCGTCCGGCGCACCGAGCGGCCGGTCGCGTCCGACGACTGCAGGACCCGAGCCGCACCGCCGAGGAGGACTCCAGATGGCCCACGAGCCGATCAGCACCACGCCGATCAGCACCACGCCGGCCGGCGAGCAGGGCCCCAGCGGCCTGCCGCTGGACCCCACGCTCCCCGTCGCGTCGCTCACCGGCGCGCAGAGCCTGGTCCGCTCCCTGGAGGCGGTAGGGGTCGAGGTCGTCTTCGGCATCCCCGGCGGCGCGATCCTGCCCGCCTACGACCCGCTGATGGACTCCCCGCACGTGCGGCACATCCTCGTGCGCCACGAGCAGGGCGCCGGGCACGCGGCCGAGGGGTACGCCGTGGCCACCGGCAAGGTGGGCGTGTGCATGGCCACCTCCGGCCCGGGCGCCACGAACCTCGTCACGCCCATCGCGGACGCCAACATGGACTCCGTGCCGATGGTGGCCATCACCGGGCAGGTGGGCGCCGCGGCCATCGGCACCGACGCCTTCCAGGAAGCCGACATCGCCGGCATCACCACGCCGATCACCAAGCACAACTACCTGGTGACCGACCCCGCCGACATCCCGCGCGTGATCGCCGAGGCGTTCCACCTGGCCGCCACCGGACGTCCCGGCCCGGTCCTCGTGGACGTCGCCAAGTCCGCGCTGCAGGCGCGCACCTCCTTCGAGTGGCCCACCTCGGTGGACCTGCCCGGGTACCGCCCGGTCACGCGCCCGCACGGCAAGCAGGTCAAGGAGGCCGCGCGGCTCATCGCCGCCGCGCAGCGCCCGGTGCTGTACGTCGGCGGCGGCGTGGTCAAGGCCGACGCCTCCCCGGAGCTGCGCGCCCTGGCCGACCTGACGGGCATCCCCGCCGTCACCACGCTCATGGCCCGCGGGGCCCTGCCCGACTCCCACCCGTCCAACCTGGGCATGCCCGGCATGCACGGCACCGTCGCGGCGGTGGCGGCCCTGCAGAAGTCCGACCTGCTCATCACCCTGGGCGCCCGCTTCGACGACCGCGTCACGGGCGAGCTGTCCAGCTTCGCGCAGGGCGCCAAGGTGATCCACGCCGACATCGACCCCGCCGAGATCGGCAAGAACCGCGCGGTGGACGTGCCCATCGTCGGCGACGCCAAGCTGGTGCTGGCCGAGCTGACCACCGCGGTGGCCGCGGAGTTCGAGGCCAACGGGCGCGCCGACACCACCGCCTGGACCGAGCAGACCCAGTCCTGGAAGCGCACCTACCCGCTGGGCTACACCGAGCCGGACGACGGCACCCTCTCGCCCCAGCACGTCATCGAGCGCATCGGCGCCATCGCCGGCCCGGAGGCGGTCTACGTCTCCGGCGTGGGCCAGCACCAGATGTGGTCGGCCCAGTTCGTGAAGTACGAGAACCCGCGCACCTGGCTGAACTCCGGTGGGCTGGGGACGATGGGCTACGCCGTGCCGGCGGCCATGGGCGCCAAGGTGGGGCGCCCCGACACCGTCGTGTGGGCCATCGACGGCGACGGCTGCTTCCAGATGACCAACCAGGAGCTGGCCACCTGCACCCTCAACGGCATCCCCGTGAAGGTGGCGATCATCAACAACTCGAGCCTCGGCATGGTCCGCCAGTGGCAGACCCTGTTCTACTCCGAGCGCTACTCCAACACCGACCTGCACTCCGGCGACCACTCGACGCACTCCGCGCCGGTCCCGGACTTCGTCAAGCTCGCGGACGCCTACGGGTGCGTGGGCCTGCGCTGCGAGCGCCCCGAGGACGTCGACGCCACCATCGAGAAGGCGATGGCGATCAACGACGTGCCCGTCGTCGTGGACTTCCGCGTCCACCGCGACGCGATGGTCTGGCCGATGGTCGCCGCCGGCGTGAGCAACGACCAGATCCAGTACGCCCGCGGGCTGTCCCCGGAGTGGGACCGCGAGGCCGACAGCGACGGCGTGTCCAGCGACGACCCCGCCGCGCAGAAGGTGATCTCCTGATGAGCCGCCACACCCTGTCCGTCCTGGTCGAGAACCGGCCCGGTGTCCTGATGCGCATCACCTCGCTGTTCGCGCGCAGGAACTTCAACATCCACTCCCTCACGGTCGGACCGACCGAGCGCAGCGAGATCTCCCGGATGACCATCGTCGTCGACGTGGCCTCGCAGCCCCTGGAGCAGGTGACGAAGCAGCTCAACAAGCTCGTGAACGTCCTGAAGATCGTCGAGCTCGAGGACGACGCCTCGGTCCAGCGCGAGCTGGTGCTCGTGAAGGTCCGCGCCGACGCCTCCGCCCGCGGCGAGGTCGTCGACACCGTGGCGCTGTTCCGCGCCCACGTCGTCGACGTCTCCCCGGACGCGGTCACCGTCGAGGCCACCGGCAGCCCCGAGAAGCTGGCCGCGCTGCTGCGCGTGCTGGAGCCGTTCGGCATCCGCGAGCTCGTCCAGTCCGGTGCCGTCGCGCTCGCGCGCGGCGGCCGGGCCATCTCCGACCGCGCCCTGCGCTCGGCCTGAACCACCCACCCGCAACGCACGAACCGACGAGGAGAGAACCCCACGTGGCCGAGATGTTCTACGACGACGACGCCGACCTGACCAGGATCACCGGCAAGAAGGTGGCGGTCCTGGGCTTCGGCAGCCAGGGCCACGCCCACGCCCTGTCGCTGCGCGACTCCGGCGTCGACGTCGTCGTCGGCCTGAAGGAGGGCTCCAAGAGCCGCGCCAAGGCCGAGGAGCAGGGCCTGCAGGTCCTCACCCCGTTCGAGGCGTCCAAGGCCGCCGACGTCATCATGGTCCTGGTTCCGGACCACCTGCAGCGCGGCCTGTACGCCGAGGCGATCGAGCCGAACCTGACCGCCGGCAAGGCGCTGTTCTTCAGCCACGGCTTCAACATCCGCTTCGGCTACATCAAGCCCCCGGCGGACGTCGACGTCGTCATGGTCGCCCCCAAGGGCCCGGGCCACCTGGTGCGCCGCGAGTACGTCGACGGCCGCGGCGTGCCGGTCATCGTCGCGGTGGAGCAGGACGCCACCGGTGGCGCCTGGGACCTCGCGCTGGCCTACGCCAAGGCCATCGGCGGCCTGCGCGCCGGCGGCATCAAGACCACCTTCACCGAGGAGACCGAGACCGACCTGTTCGGCGAGCAGGCCGTGCTGTGCGGTGGCGCCTCCGCGCTGGTGCAGACCGGTTTCGAGGTCCTCACCGAGGCCGGCTACCAGCCGGAGGTCGCCTACTTCGAGTGCCTGCACGAGCTGAAGCTCATCGTCGACCTCATGTACGAGGGTGGCATCGCCAAGCAGCGCTGGAGCGTCTCGGACACCGCCGAGTGGGGCGACTACGTCTCCGGCCCGCGCGTCATCGACGCCTCGGTCAAGGAGCGCATGAAGGAGGTCCTGAAGGACATCCAGGACGGCACCTTCGCCCAGCGCTTCATCGAGGACCAGGACGCCGGCGCCCCGGAGTTCAAGCGCCTGCGCGCCGAGGCCGAGCAGCACCCGATCGAGGCCACCGGCCGCGAGCTGCGCAAGCTCATGGCGTGGGTGAAGTCGGACGACTCCGACTACGTCGAGGGTTCCGCCGCCCGCTGACACCGCGCGTCCCGTGCCCCCGCGTCCCTCCCGGGACGCGGGGGCGCGCTCGCTCCCGGGGTCGGGCAGTGCGACGGCCCCGCCTCGGCGAGGCACCGCGCCGCTGCGTTCAGTAGTGTCGCCGGACACGGTCGAGGACCGGGTGCGGACGGGGGTGGGCGTGGTGGCGGACGTCCTGGCGTGCACGAGGTGACGGGTGCCGAGGGGCTGCTGCCCGCGGACGAGCAGGCGCGACTGGCCGAGTGCGTCCGGGAGCCGATCCACGTCCCGGGAGCGGTGCAGCCCCACGGCGTCCTGCTGGCCGCCGACCCGGCCACCCTCGAGGTGGTCCAGGTCAGCGCCAACTGCAGGCAGCTGCTCGGTGCGGAGGTGCACGAGGTCCTGGGGCGCCCGCTCGAGGCCGCTCTCGGGACGGGGTGCACGCGGCGGTTGCGCACCGCTCTCGCCGCGTCCGACGACGCCGCGGTGCCGGCGCTGCGCGCCAAGGTCGGCGGTCTCCCCGTCGACGTGAGCGCCCACGCCTCCGGGGACCTCCTGGTCGTCGAGGTCGAGCCCGCCGGCGCCGTCTCCCCGGCTCGTCTCCTGGCCGACCTGCACGCCGCCACGGGTCGGCTCCTGCGCAGCGGGACGATCGAGGAGGTGCGCACGGCGACGGCGCAGGAGGTCCGCCGCCTCACCGGCTTCGACCGGGTGATGGTGTACCACTTCCACCCCGACGGGCACGGCGAAGTGGTGGCCGAGGACCGCGTCGACGAGGTCGAGCCGTACCTGGGCCTGCACTACCCGGCTTCCGACATCCCCGCCCAGGCGCGCCGCCTGTACCTGCTGCAGCAGTCGAGGCACATCGTCCTCGGCGCCGACGGACCGGCTCCGCTGCTGCGCCTGGCCGGCACCGCCGGTGGCCACGACACGGCCCCCCTGGACCTGAGCCACGCCCACCTGCGTGCCGTCTCCCCGCACCACGTGCAGTTCATGCGCAACATGGGGATCGCCGCCAGCATGTCGCTGCCCCTGGTCCACGACGGCGAGCTCGTCGGGATGGTCTCCTGCGGGGACCGCCGGGCCCGGCACGTCCCGCACCCCCTGCGCCAGGCCTGCGAGGTCCTCGCCCAGCAGCTCACCTCCCGGCTCACCGCGCTGCACGAGACCCGGCAGCTGAGCCGGCGCCTGGAGGTCCAGCACGTCCGCACGCGCCTGGTGGAGCAGATGGTCGGGGCCGAGGACGTCTCCGACGGCCTGACCCGCGGGGAGGTCACCCTGCTGGACCTCGTCCCCGCGCACGGCGCCGTCGTCTCCCTGGAGGAGGAGCTCGTCCAGGTGGGTGAGACGCCGCCCCCGGCCGAGGTGCTGGCGGTGGTGGAGCGGCTGCGCAGCACCGAGGAGGGGGACTTCCCCCTCGTCAGCGACGCGCTGGCCCTGGAGCGGCCCGACCTCGCGGGACTGCTGCCGTCGGTGGCCGGGGTGGTGTTCGTGCCCTTCGGGGGCGACCGCGACTACCTCCTCTGGTTCCGCCCCGAAGTGGTGCAGACGCTGGACTGGCTGGGGGAGCAGTCGCTGCAGAACCGGGACACGCCCCTCTCGCCGCGCAACTCCTTCTCGTCGTGGCGCCAGAGCGTCTCCGGCCGGTGCCTGCCCTGGGACCCGGTGGAGGTCGCCGAGGCGTGCGAACTGCGGCGCGACATCGACGCGGTGCTGCTGCGCCGTGCCGAGAGCCGGCTGGCCCACCTCGGGATGCACGACGCCCTGACGGGCCTGCCCAACCGGCGCCTGCTCATGGACCGGCTCGGGCACGCCCTGGACCGCCACCACCGGGGAACGGCCGTGGCGCTGCTGTTCATCGACCTGGACCGGTTCAAACTCGTGAACGACTCCTTCGGCCACGACGTGGGCGACGCCCTGCTGCTGCACGCGGCGCACCGCATCAAGCGCGCCGCCCGGGCCAGCGACACCGTCGCCCGGCTGGGCGGCGACGAGTTCATGGTCCTGTGCGAGGACACCGACGCCGGGGCCGCCGGCGTCCTCGCGCAGCGCATCGTCGACGCGTTCCAGGAGCCGGTCGAGATGGAGGGGCGGGAACTGCGCATCACCGCCTCCATCGGGGTGACCACCGCCCAGGAGCACCACCGCCCGGCGGACCTGCTGCGCGAGGCGGACACCGCGATGTACCTCGCGAAGCAGGAGGGCCGCAACAGGGCCTCCCGGTTCGAGGCGGGCCTGCGCTACCAGGCCCTGCGCCACCTGGACACCGAGCAGGCGCTGCGCCGGGGGCTGGGACGAGGCGAGCTGGAACTGCACTACCAGCCGATCGTCGACGTCCCCACCGGTGAATTGCGCGGTGTCGAGGCGCTGCTGCGCTGGGACCGGCCCGGCGTCGGGCACGTCCCGCCGGACGAGTTCATCCCCCTGGCCGAGGAGACCGGCTTCATCGTGCCGCTGGGCGAGTGGGTCCTCGACGAGGCCCTGCGCCAGCTGAGCACCTGGAGGAGCCGGGGCCACCTGCCGCCCGGTTTCCGCATGGCGGTCAACCTCTCCCCGCAGCAGCTCGGCAGCCCGACCCTCGTCGCCGCGGTCCAGCGCTCCATCGAGCGCAACGGCACCGCACCTTCGGAACTGAGCCTGGAGATCACCGAGACGACGCTGATGTCGGAGCGCTCGAGCATGAGCGAGGCGGTCGAGGCGCTGAGCTCCCTGGGCGTCGGCCTCTCCATCGACGACTTCGGCACCGGTTACTCATCCCTGGCCTACCTGCGCTACCTCCCCGTCCAGCAGCTGAAGGTGGACCGCTCCTTCGTCAGCGGCGCGGCACCGGGCTCGCGCGACGTCGCCCTCGTCGCGGCCGTGTGCGGGCTCGCGCAGGAGTTCGGGATGACCTGCGTCGCGGAAGGGGTCGAGCGGGCGGAGGAACTCGCGATGCTCGCCGAGATCGGGTGCGACTCCGCGCAGGGGTTCCACATCGGCCGGCCCGAACCCGCCGAGGCCCTCGCCGCCCGCTGGCGATCGCTCGCCGCGGACGGCGTGGACCTGCGACCGCGGTAGCGCGCGGGCCCGGCGCGCCACCGGCTCGTCGTCAGCCCGCCGGCCCCTCGAACGCCGGGGTGCCGTCGGCGTTCCAGGACAACCGCTGCACGCGCGCGTGCCGGTTCGGGTCGTACAGCGGGTCCTCGCCCTGGAACCCCGGGTAGTCGCGCGCGTGGAAGACGAACAGGTCGGTCACCCCGTCCTCGGCCACCGTGAAGGAGTTGTGGCCCGGGCCGTACCGGTCCACCTCCGCGCGGGTGGTGAACACCGGCTCAGGGGTCTTGCGCCAGGAGGCGGCGTCGAGCAGGTCGGCGTCCTCGTCGGCGGTCAGCAGGCCCACGCAGTACCGCTCGTCGGTGGCGCTGGCGGAGAACGCCACGAAGACGCGGCCGTTGCGCACCAGCACCGCCGGACCCTCGTTGACCGCGAACCCCTGCACCTCCCACGGCAGGGTCGGCGTGGCGATCCGCACCGGTTCACCACCCAGGGCGGTCGGGGAGGCCATCGGGGCGATGTACAGGCTGGAGTTCACGTCGATGCCGGGTTCGCGCTGCGCCCACAGGTAGTAGCGGCGACCGCGGTGCTCGAACGTCGTGGCGTCGAGCTTGAACGAGCCGAACGGGGTGGGGACCTCCTGCGGCTCGCCCCAGCCGGCGGGGTCGCGCGGGTCGGCCAGCGAGGACTCGATGACGTACATGCGCATGGCGAAGACGTCGTCGGAGTCGCCGGCCGCGAAGTACGCGTACCAGCGGCCGTCGATGCGGTGCAGCTCCGGCGCCCACACGTGCCCGCCCGTCGGCCCGCTCGCGGGGCGGCGCCACACGACCGTCTCGGGGGCCGTGCGCAGCCCGGCGATCGTGGACGACCCGCGCACCACGACGCGGTCGTACTCCGGCACCGAGCCGGTGAAGTAGTACGTCCCGTCCACCGGCGGGGTGATGAACGGGTCGGCGCGCTGCTCCACCAGCGGGTCGGGGGTCGGTGCGCCGTGCAGCCGGTCGTCGGTCAACGGTCCTCCATCGCAGTCGGGGTTCCGCAGGTTAGTGGGGTCCCGCTCAGCGGGGTCCGGCGTCCCCGCCGAGCCGGCGGAACCGCTCGCGCACCTCGCCCGCGCCGGCACCGGCGCGCAGCAGGCAGGCCAGCAGCACCCGCGCCTGCCCGGCCCGCAGCTCTCCCGAGGGGACCGCGCCCGCCGCGGCGAGGTCGTGCCCGCCCCCGCCGCCGCCGTACCCGGCGCTCACCGGGCCGCCGGGCACGCGGGTCGTCACGACCACGGCGACACCCGCTCGGGTGCAGCGGCGCACCGCCTCCACCACGTCCGCGCTGGCGTTGCCCGAGCCCAGCGCCTGCAGCACGACGCCGCGCGCCCCCGCGGCGAGCGCGGCGTCCACCAGCACCCCGTCGGCCCCCGGGTGCACGGCCACCACGTCCACCCGCGGCCACGGCGCGTCCGTCCAGGGCAGCGGTCCCACGCGCGGCAGGGGCGCGGCGGGGGAGGAGAACGCGTCCAGGTCCGTGGTGTGTCGCTTGCCCAGCCCCACCGCCCGGTGCACCCGGCCGCCGAAGGCGACGAGCACGCCGCGCCCGCGCGCGGCCGGGTCCAGCGCGGTGCGCGCGGCCAGGGCGACGTTGGCGGGACCGTCCGGCGCGGGGTCGTCGGCGGTGCGCTGCGCCCCGGTCAGCACCACGGGCCGGGCGTCGTCGTGGTGCAGGTCGAGCAGGAGCGCCGTCTCCTCCATCGAGTCCGTGCCGTGCAGGACCACCACCGCCGCCACCGCGGGGTCCGCCAGGGCGCTCGCGGCGGCTGCGCGCACCCGCGCCGCGTCGGCCAGCGTCAGGCTGGAGGAGTCAGCGTGCAGCACCTCCACCGCCCGGACCCGCACCCCCGGGGCCGCGCCGGCCACCAGGTCCGCCGCCCCCAGCGACGGGGTGCTCACCCCGTGCTCGTCGCGGGTGCTGGCGATCGTGCCGCCCGTGGTCAGCACGGCCAGGACGGGGGCACGGGGAGGTGTTTCGGGCACGGGCCCAGGATGGCGTGCGGGGCCGCCCGGCCGGGGTGCGGGGCGCCGGGGCCGGTGGGAGGCTCGCGCGCATGAGCAACCTCAGCGACGACGACATCACCACGACCCCGCTCGGCGCCGGTGGCGGCGGCGACGCGGACTCCGGCGACAGCGACGCCACGCAGGTCGACCCCTCCGGCTCGGACGCGGCGGGCGTGGACCCCGCCGGCGGTGAGGGCGGCGACGCCGACTCCGGCGACAGCGACTCCACCCAGGCCGACCCCTCCGGCTCCGACCCGGCCGGTTCCGACCCCGCCGGGAGCTGACGTGACGCTGGCTCCCTCCCGTCCCGGCGCCGCTCCCACCACGGGGGCGGCGCCGGGCGCGTCGGCGCTGCAGCGGTGCTTCGGTGCGGCGGCCGGCGCGATCGCCACCGAGCACTGGAACACCCGCCCGCTGCTGGTGCGCGCCGCCGAGCGCTCCGGGCAGGGCGGCCGCGCCGACTTCGACGACCTGCTGTCCACCGCGGACGTCGACGAGCTGCTGGGCCCGCGCGCGCTGCGCACCCCGTTCTTCACGATGGTCAAGGACGGCGTCGGCCTGCCGCGCAGCGCCTTCACCCGCAGCGCCGTCGCCGGCAACCAGCAGCTGAGCGACCTGCCCGACAGCGACGGGATCGCCCGTTCCTTCGCCGACGGCGCCACGATCGTGCTGCAGGCGCTGCACCGCACCTGGCCGCCGCTGGCGACGTTCTGCGCCGACCTGGCCGCCGAGCTGGGTCACCAGTGCCAGGTGAACGTCTACGTCACCCCGCCGGGCGCGCAGGGCTTCAAGCCCCACCACGACACCCACGACGTGGTCGTGCTGCAGGTCGACGGCCGCAAGCACTGGACGATCCACCCGCCGGCGGTGGAGCTGCCGCTGAAGTCGCAGCCGTCGAAGGCCCTGGGGCCGGACCCGGTCGGCGGGCGCGCCCCGGTGATCGACACCGTGCTGGAACCCGGCGACGCGCTGTACCTGCCGCGCGGCTGGCTGCACTCGGCCCGCACCACCGAGGAGCGCTCCGTCCACCTGACGGTGGGGCTGCTGGCCACCACGTGGGCGGACGTCCTCGCCGACGCCGTCGCCTCCGCCGGCCGCGACGACGTGGCGCTGCGCCGCGCCCTGCCGCTGCCCGGTCAGGACCTCGAGCTCGGGGAGTTCCGGGCGGCGGCGGCGCGCTGGCTGGAGGGCCTGGACGAGGCGGCCGTGCGCCGGCTCGTCCAGCGCCGCCGCGAGCGCGCCGTGCCCGCCGAGCCGGTGGGGGCGCTGGCGCAGGACGCCACCGCCCGGGCGCTCACCGCCGGCACGCGCCTGCGACCGCGCCGCGGGCTGACGACGCGCCTGGCCGACGCCGGCGAGCGCGTCGAGCTGGTCCTGCCCGACCGGCGCGTGGCCTTCCCCGGCTGGGTGCGCCCGGCCCTGGAGCAGGTGCTGGCCTCGGCGACCACGTCCGCCGGTGAGCTCGCGGCCGCGGCGACCGGGGTGGCCGAGGACGACGCGCTCGTGGTGCTGCGCCGCCTGCTGCGCGAGAACGTCCTGCTGCCCGCGGGGCCGGCCTGAGCACTGTCGGGTCCGCTGCCGCCGCCGCCGGCGAGCGGTTCTCCTGCGCCGCGCGGGCGCAGGGGGACCGCGACCAGCTGCTGGGCACCGCCACGCCGGTGCGCGGCTACCTGCTCGTGGAGGAGCCGGGACCGTGGGGTCCGGGCGCGGTGCCGGCGTCCCGGCTGGGGGAGGGCACCACGGCCCGGTTGCGCGAGGCGGCCGCCGCCCTGGGCGTGAAGCTGCTGCTGGTGCGCCGCCCCGACGCTGCCGGCCGCGACCCCGGTGGTCCGCGGCGGCTGTTCCTGGCCGACTGCCGCCGCGGCCGCACCCGGCTGCGCACGCGCCTGGCACCGCCCGACGGCCTGGCGGACGCCGTCGCCGTGGACGACGGCGTCCGCCAGGACGACGGCTGGCAGGACGCGGCCGGGCCGCTGCTGCTGGTGTGCACGCACGGGCGCAAGGACTGGTGCTGCGCCGTGCGGGGCCGTCCCGTGGTCGCCGCGCTCGCCGCCCTGGACGCGGACGCGGTGTGGGAGTGCTCGCACCTGGGCGGGGACCGCTTCGCCGCCACCGCGCTGTCCCTGCCCGGCGGCGCGGTGCACGGGCACCTCGGGCCCGGTGACGCCCCCGCGCTGCTGGCCGCCGTGCGCTCCGGCCGCGTGCTGCCGCAGCGGCTGCGCGGCCGGTGCGGCGACGCGGGGGTCGTGCAGGCCGCCGAGGGCCACGCGCGCCTGGTGCTGGGGGAGGACCGCCTGGACGCGTTCACACCGCTGCACGCCGGTCGCCTGCCGGAAGGGCCGGACGGACGGGTTCGCTGGCGGGTCCGCTTCGACGCGCACGGCCTGCTGGAGGTGGACCTGGCCGAGGGGCAGGCGCCGGCGCACCGGCTGACGTGCTCGGCCGGCACCGCCCAGCGGGCGCGCACCTGGGATCTCTTGGGGCTGCGCCGCTGACGGCCGTCACCGGCCGTCAGCGGCGCGTACCGGTCACTCGCCCTTCAGGCGCCCGGCGATCGTCACGACGCGGGTGGCCAGGTGGTCCAGCGCGTTCAGCTGCGCCTCGCCCAGCGGGGTGTCGTTGTTCGCCCCGGTGACGTGGGAGACGCCGTAGGGGTTGCCGTCGACGAACTTCAGCGGGTCGGTGTACCCGGGGGCCACGACGAGGCCGCCGAAGTGGTGGATCGTGTTGTAGAGCGCCAGCAGGGTGGACTCCTGCCCGCCGTGGGCGGTCTGGCTGGCGGTGAACCCGGCGTACACCTTGTCCGCCAGCAGGCCCTGTGCCCACTGGGGCCCCAGGGAGTCGATGAACGTCTTCAGCTGCCCGGCGATGTTGCCGTAGCGGGTGGGGGAGCCGAACAGGACGGCGTCGGCCCACACGACGTCCTCGGCCGTCGCGGCGGGTTCCGTGGCGTTCGCGCCGTGCTCGGCCTGCGCCTCGCTGGTGGCGCGCTCACCGCCGGTGGTCTGGCGCGCGACCTGCCGCAGCCGCACCTCCGCGCCGGCGCGCTCGCCGGCCTCGGCGGCGCGCTGGGCCATGGACCGCACGGTGCCGGTGGCCGAGTAGTAGACGATGGCGAGCTTCACGCTCACGGCGTTCCCCCTCCGAGTCGTTGAACCGGCAACCAGCCGGTGGGATCAACGTAGCCCCGCGCGCACCGGGCGTCGAGACGGGCGGGTGCCCCCAGCGGGGCCACCCGCCCGCCACCGCGGCTCAGGCCGGTCCGGCGCCCAGGACGACCTCGAACTCCAGCAGGCTGGCGCCGGTGGCCACCGGCTTCGCCCGCTCCCCGGCGTGCGCCTCCTTCGCGCCACCGCCCGCCCACGCCTGGAACGCCTCCTCGGTCTCCCACTTCGTGTACACGAAGTAGCGGGACTCCCCGGCCACCGGGCGCAGCAGCTCGAACCCCAGGAAGCCCGCGGTGCCCTCGACCGCGCCCATCCGGTGCGCGAAGCGGCGTTCCAGCTCCGGCCCCCCGCCCTCGGGGACCTCGATCGCGTTGATCTTCACCACAGCCATGCCGTCAGCCTGCCACGCGGTCCGCGGTCCGCGGTGCGGGTCGGCGGCCGGTCAGCGCAGCGGGAACCGGTGCAGGCCGGGGACGCGCGCGGTACCGGCCGGCACGGCCCCCTCGCCGGACCAGCCGACGGTGACGCCGCGCGCCACCGCGCCCAGCAGGTGGGCCTCGCCGGGGCAGACGCCCAGCTGCGAGGGGGTGGGCAGGGTGAAGGCGATGCCGACGCGCGCGGTGTCGCTGTCCAGGCGGGTCATCCCGAAGACCTCGGAGACCGCCAGGTGGGTGCGCTCGGTGAGCACCGGGACGCTGCGCACCCGGGGCAGCAGTTGCCCGCGGCAGCGCACCACCAGGTCCACGCGGGTCCCCGCGGTCTCCACCAGCGACGTCGTGGGCACCTCGCACTCGGCGGACCACCCGGCGTCGGCGGGGTCGCAGGACGGGATCCCCCCGTAGGCGTCGAAACCGGCGAGGTCCACGGTGACGAGCCCGTACCCGCACAGCGCGGCGCTGCGGCCCCGCCAGCAGTCGTCCGACCACGGCCTGCTCTGCGCCGGGCCGACGGTCTCGACGGTGGCGCGCTCCACGTGCAGGCCGGGAACCGGTGCCGCTGCGGCGGAGCCGGTGCCGGTGGACCACAGCGCTGCTGCGCTCAGCAGCGCGACGGCGGCGGTGGCGCTGCGTCGGACGGTGCGCTTCACGGTGTTCCCCCCTCGAACGGCCGAACCCCCCGGCTGGCCGTCACCCATGGTGCACGGTGAGTCACCAACAGGGAGGGGGTTCGCCGGAAGTCCCGCCGAACGGGTGACGGGCACCACCGTCGGTGACGAGGTGCCGGACGACGTGGGCGCCGGAGCGCGGCGGCCGGGCGGATCCCCTCCGCCCGCCCGGCCACCCGCGCACCCGGCCGCGCCCCTCAGTCGGCGATCGCCGCCACGGGGGGCGTGCGCGCCGCGCGCCGCGCCGGCAGCACCGAGGCCAGCACCCCGGCCAGCGCGGCGACCACCACGATCCCGGCGATCCGCGCCCACGGCACGTCGAGGACCACCGGGCCCTCGGCGGCGAGCGCCGACGCGGTGCCCGCCAGGCCGTACGCCGTGCCCAGCGCGACGCCCAGCACCCCGGCCACGCCGGCCACCAGCAGCGCCTCCCAGGCCAGCAGCGCCCTCAGCTGCCCGCGGGTCAGGCCGAGCGCGCGCAGCAGGCCCGACTCCTGGCGCCGCTCCACCACCGACAGCGCCAGGGTGTTGCCCACGCCGATCAGCGCGATGACGACTGCCACGCCCAGCAGGCCGGTGACGATGAGCAGCATCGTCGTCAGCACCTGGTCGAAGGACTCGCGCACCGCCACCACGCCGCTGACGTCGCTGCTGGGCAGGGCCGCGGTGACGACCTCGGTGATCGCGTCGACCGCCGCACCCTGCTCGTCGGCGTCCAGCGCGTCGTCCAGCCGCACCCACGCGCCGCGCACCGCCGCGGCGGGGTCGGCGCGGCGCAGGTCGGCGGCGGTCATCAGCGAGCCCTGCTCGGAGTCGGGCGCCACGACGACCCGCAGGTCGACGGGTGTGCCGCCCTCGCCGGCCACGGTCACCGCGTCGCCGTCGGCCAGGCCGAGGACCTCCGCGCCGTACCCGGAGACCACCAGCTCCCCGGGTGCCGGCACGGGCGCGCGCTGCTGCGAGCGCACCACCTGCGCCGCCTGCGCCGGGTCCACCCCCGCCACGCCCGTCGTGTCGCCGTCGTCGAGGGAGACCTCCCCCTCCAGCACCGGCACCGCGCCCGCCACCCCCGACACCTGGCCCAGCTGGTCCAGCAGCGCGTCGTCCACCGGCTCGTCCCAGGAGGAGACGACCACGTCGGTGGGGTAGCCGGCCTCCAGCAGGTCCCCGGCCGTGGCCCGCGTGGAGGAGGCGCCGACCACCATCGCCGTGGTGAGGGTGACGCCGATGAGCAGCGCCGTGGCCGTGGCCGCGGTGCGGCGCGGGTTGCGAACCGCGTTGCCCGCGGCCAGCCGCGCCGGCACGCCGCCGCCGCGCACGAGGCGGCCGGCCAGACCGACGACCGCCGGGACCACCCGCTGCGCGAGCAGGACCACGCCCACGAAGCTGACCGCCCCCGCCAGCACCGCCGGCTCCAGCTGACCCGCCGAGGAGAACAGCACCAGCGCGGCCGCCGAGGGGACCGTCAGCAGCAGGCCGGCGACCAGGCGGACCGCACCGCCGCGCGAGCGCACCGGGACGGCGGCCAGCGGGCGCAGCGCCGCCAGGGGGGCGACGCGGGTCGCCGCGCGCGCCGGCGCCAGCGCCGAGAGCACCGTGACGACGGTGCCCAGCACCACACCGGTCACCAGCGGCAGCACCGGCACGACGAGGGTGCCCAGCGGGATCGGCGAGTCCGCGTCGGCGGCCACGGCCGAGACCACCGCGGCCAGCCCCACCCCGGCGCCCGCGCCGGCCAGCGAGGCGAGCAGGCCGACGGCCGCCGCCTCCAGCAGCACCCCGCGCGCCGCCTGGCCGCGGGTGGCGCCCACGCAGCGCAGCAGCGCCAGTTCACGGGTGCGCTGCGCCAGCAGCACCGCGAAGGTGTTGGCGATGACGAGGCCGGCCACCAGGACGGCCACCGCGCCGAACACCAGCAGCACCGCGGTCAGCGCCGCCGCGTCACCGGTGAACGCCGAGGCCACGTCCCCGGCGGCCTCCTCGCCGGTGCGCACGACCAGCTCTCCCGTCGCGGCGGCCGGCACCGCGGCGGCGACCCGGTCGGTCAGCTCCCCGGCGTCCGCTCCGGGCGCGGCCGCCACCCGCAGGCGCGCGGGGTCCTGCGCGCCCCAGGCGCGCAGCTGCTCGTCGGTGGCGAACACGCGCCCGTACAGGCCCGCGGTCGGGTCGCCCGCCAGGTCCACCAGGCCGACGACCCGCACCTCGGAGGTGACCGCCTCGGTGCCGTCCTCACCGGTCCACCGGGTCACCTCGAGCACGTCGCCCACCGCGGCGTCGAGGCGGTCGCTGACGGCGACCTCGCCGGGCGCCTGCGGCAGCCGGCCGGCGCTGGTGCGTTCCCAGCGCAGCGGTCCGGGCGCCGTGACCGCCTGGGCCTGCGCGTAGGAGGAGCCGGTGCGCCCGGGCAGCAGCACCTGCACGCCCGTCTCGCGGTCGGCCGAGACCTGCGCCAGGCCCGGCAGGGCCCGCACCTGCTCCTCGGCGGCGCCCAGCGCCGCACCGCCGGCCGCGGGGTCGGCGTCCTCCGGTGCGGTCACGACCGCGGCGCTGGCGACGAACGGGGCGCCCACGGCCTTGAGCAGGCTCGCGCTCGCGGAGGAGTTCAGCACCAGGGTCGCCACGACGAACGCGACCGCGATGACGACGGCCAGGCAGGAGGCGAGCACCCGCCCGCCGTGGGCGCGCAGCTGCGCCAGGGTCGTCCTCAGCACGGCTCAGGCCCCCAGGGTGCGCAGGGCGTCGAGGACGTCGTCGGGCGAGGGGGCGGTCAGCCCGCCCGCCAGGCGCCCGTCGGCCAGCAGCACGACGCGGTCGGCGTAGCTCGCCGCGACCGGGTCGTGGGTGACCATGACGACGGTCTGCCCGAACTCGCGCACGGCCGAGCGCAGCAGCCCCAGAACCTCCGCACCGGCGCGCGAGTCGAGGTTCCCGGTGGGTTCGTCCGCGAACACCACGTCGGGGCGCGGCAGCAGCGCGCGGCCCACGGCGACGCGCTGCTGCTGTCCACCTGAGAGCTCAGACGGCTTGTGCCGCAACCGGTCCGTCAACCCCAGCCGCTCGACGACCTCGTCGTACCAGGCGCGGTCGGCAGAGCGTCCCGCCAGCTGCAGCGGCAGGACGAGGTTCTCCCCGGCCGTCAGGACGGGCAGCAGGTTGAAGGACTGGAAGACGAAACCCACGCGGTCGCGCCGCAGCCGCGTCAGGTCCGCGTCGCGCAGCGCGGTGAGTTCCGTCTCGCCCAGGAACACCTGCCCGGCGGTGGCCGTGTCCAGGCCGGCCAGGCAGTGCATCAGGGTGGACTTGCCCGAGCCCGACGGGCCCATGATGGCGGTGAACTCCCCGCGGGAGAACTCCACGTCCACGCCCGCCAGGGCGTGCACGACGGCGTCGCCGCGTCCGTACGTCTTGCGCAACCCGGCGGCGCGCACGGCCGGGGCCGAGGCGTGCACGACCTCCGGCGAACGGGTGGGGCGGGGTGTGGGCACGGGGTTTCTCCTCGCGGGTGCAGCGGCCGCCGGCACCGCCGGCGTCGAACCCCTCGACCGTAGGGAGCCCGCACCCCGCACCGCGTCGGGCGCGGAGGTGATCTCCGGCCCGCCGCGCCCTCGCCCCACCGGTGGAGGCGCCGCCCGCACGTCATCCCCGGGTCGTACGCGCATGGCCGCCCCGGTGGGAGCGCTCCCGCGCGGCGGCCTCAGCGGGCGTCGCGCAGCACGTCCCCCGGGTGCACCATCCCGGCGGTGTAGGCGAGCACGACGGCCTGCACCCGGTCGCGCGAGCCGGTCTTGGCCAGCACCCGGCCCACGTGCGTCTTCACCGTCGCTTCGGAGACGACGAACCGCGCGGCGATCTCGGAGTTCGTCAGCCCGTGCGCCATGCACTCCAGCACCTCCCGCTCGCGCGGGGTGAGGTCGGCCGGCAGCTCCCTGGGCGCCGCGGCGGTCGCCGCCCCCTGGCGCAGCAGCGGGCCCACGTGCTGCAGCAGCCGGCGCGTGGAGCTGGCTGCGATGACCGCGTCACCGGCGTGCACGGTGCGCACCGCGGCGAGCATCTCCTCCGGCGGGGCGTCCTTGAGCAGGAACCCGCTGGCGCCGGCACCGATCGCGGCCACCACGTACTCGTCCAGGTCGAACGTGGTGAGCACCACGACCCTCGGCGGCTCGGTGCCCTCCGGCCGCGGCGCCGACGTGATGCGGCGCGTGGCCTCGATGCCGTCGACGCCGGGCATGCGCACGTCCATGAGCACCACGTCGCACGGCGTGGTCTCCACCAGCCGCAGCGCGGCGAGCCCGTCGGAGGCCTCCCCGACCACCTCCAGGTCGGGCTGGGAGTCGATGACCATGCGGAAACCCGCGCGGACGAGCTGCTGGTCGTCGACGAGGGCGACGCGGACGGTGGGCACGGTTGCTCGGCCTCCAGTGCGGGGTTCGGGTGGTTCTCGCGGGTTCAGGACGCGTAGGGCAGCGTCGCACGCACGCTGAACCCGCCGCCGGGCCGTGGCCCGCTGACCACCGCGCCGCCGTGCAGGCGGGCGCGCTCGGCCATCCCGACCAGGCCCTGCCCGCCGCTGCTGGGTTCCACCAGCGCCGAGGCTCCGCGGCCGTCGTCGTCCACGCCCAGGCGCAGCGCGTCGGGGTCCCAGCGCACCTCCACCCGCGCCCGGGCGGCGGGGCCGGCGTGCTTGAGGACGTTCGTCAGCGACTCCTGCACGATCCGGTAGGCGGCCAGCCCGATCGCCGGCGGCACCTCGCGCGGCTCGCCGGTGACCTCCAGGGCCACGTCCAGCCCGCTGGCGCGCACCTGCTCCACCAGGTCGGCCACCCGCGCCGCGTCCGGCTGTGGCGCGCGCTCGTCGCCGGGGCCCTGGCGCAGCACGCCCAGGAGGTTGCGCATGTCGGCCAGGGCCTGGCGGCCGGTCGCCGAGATCGTGCCCAGGACCTCCTGGGCGGCAGCCGGGTTCGCCGCCGCGGCGTAGCGCCCCCCGTCGGCCTGGGCGATGATCACCGACAGGGAGTGCGCGACGACGTCGTGCATCTCGCGGGCGATGCGCTGGCGCTCGGCGGTGGCGGCCAGGCGCGACTCGTTCTCCCGCTCGTTCTCCAGCAGCCGGGCCCGCTCCAGCAGGGCCTGCTCGTTTCGGCGCGAGGCGCGCCGCAACCGGCCCAGCAGCCAGGTGGCCACGACGAGCACGGCGATGAACAGCGCGGCGGCCACGGCGTTCAGCAGGTCCACCGAGGGGAGCACGTAGCGGGCCGGCGCCACCAGCGCGCCGAACAGCCCCAGCAGCAGGCCGCCGCGCGAGGCCCACGGCGCGGCGTACGCGGCCAGGGAGTACAGGGCGATGAGCACCGCGACGTTGGCCACCTGCGGGTCGGCCGCGAGCACCGGCTGCAGCAGGCCGCCGGCGGCCACGAGCCCGCCGCTGAGCTCCGGGCGCACGCGCCGCAGGGCGAGCGGCAGGCACATCAGCGCGCTGACCAGGACGGCACCACCGCCGGTGGCGGTGGCCGTGGCCACGCAGACGAAGGTCAGGGCCAGCGCGCCCAGCACGTCGAGGAGCAGCACGTGGACGCGGGGCCAGGCCACGAGCCTGTCGAACACGTTCTGCTTCTGCACCGCACGAGCGTAGGCGGGGCCCGGCCACCGGGTCGTCAACCCGTGGGCGCACCCTCGGCGTCCCCCCGCGGGCGGAGACGGCCGTCCGGCTGCTGAGACGTCGGTCCCGCATGGTGGACGCGCCGGCCGGGTGCTCCGATAACCTCCCCGGCATGGCGGACACCCTGCGGCTCGCGGTCATCCCCGGCGACGGCATCGGCCAGGAGGTGACGGCCGAGGCGCTGAAGGTCCTCGGGGCCGTCCTCGACGGCTCCGGCGCGACGGTCGACACCACCGAGTACGACCTCGGCGCCCGCCTGTACCACCGCACCGGCGAGACGCTGCCGGACTCCGTCCTGGAGGAGGTGCGCGGCCACGACGCGATCCTGCTCGGCGCCGTCGGCGACCCCGGCGTGCCCAGCGGTGTGCTGGAGCGCGGACTGCTGCTGAAGCTGCGCTTCGCCCTCGACCACTACGTCAACCTGCGCCCCTCGCGGCTCTACCCCGGCGTGCCCACGCCGCTGGCAGAGCCCGGCGAGGTGGACTTCGTCGTCGTGCGCGAGGGCACCGAGGGCCCCTACGTCGGCAACGGCGGCGCCCTGCGGGTGGGCACCCCCCACGAGATCGCCACCGAGGTCAGCGTCAACACCGCGTTCGGCGTCGAGCGCGTCGTGCGCGACGCCTTCGCCCGCGCCGCCGCCCGCCCCCGCAAGAAGCTCACCCTCGTGCACAAGCACAACGTCCTCGTGCACGCCGGGCACCTGTGGCGGCGCACCGTCGAAGCCGTGGGCGCCGAGTTCGGCGACGTGTCGGTCGACTACCTGCACGTGGACGCCGCGACGATCTTCCTCGTCACCGACCCCGCCCGCTTCGACGTGATCGTCACCGACAACCTCTTCGGCGACATCCTCACCGACCTCGCCGCCGCCGTCACCGGCGGCATCGGGCTGGCCGCCTCCGGCAACGTCAACCCCGACCGCACCGCCCCCAGCATGTTCGAGCCCGTCCACGGCTCCGCCCCCGACATCGCCGGCCAGCAGCTCGCCGACCCCACCGCCGCCGTCCTCAGCGTCGCCCTGCTGCTGGAGCACCTGGGCCTGGACGCCGCCGCCGCCCGCGTCGAGGCCGCCGTCGCCACCGACCTGGCCCGCCGCGCCTCCGGCGAGGTCACCGGCCCGCGCAGCACCGCCGCCGTCGGCGACGCGCTCGCGGCGCTCGCCGCCGGCTGAACCACCGGCCCCCGGCGCGCCCGCCGGGAGTACCGTCGTCCGCACCGATCCACCGCCCGCCTTCTGCGAGGAGCCCCCGTGAGCACCACCGCCACCGAGACCCCGACGAGCTTCCCCGTTCAGGGCTCGGCCACCGTGGTGAGCCCCGAGCGCCGCGCGGAGATCCTGGCGGCCCCCGGGTTCGGCAAGCACTTCACCGACCACATGGCCACCGCCACCTGGACGAGGGGCACCGGCTGGCACGACGCCGCGATCGTGCCCTACGGCCCCCTGCAGCTGGACCCCGCCGCGGCCGTCCTGCACTACGCGCAGGAGGTCTTCGAGGGCATGAAGGTCTACCGGCACGCCGACGGTTCCGTCTGGTCGTTCCGCCCGGAGGCCAACGCCGCCCGCCTGGCCCGCTCCGCGCGCCGGATGGCGCTGCCCGAGGTGCCCGAGCAGATGTTCCTCGAGGCCATCACCTCCCTGGTGCGCGCCGACGAGGCGTGGGTCCCCAGCGGCGGGGAGTCCTCCCTGTACCTGCGCCCGTTCATGGTGGCCACCGAGGCGTTCCTCGGCGTCCGCTCCGCGCACGAGGTGAAGTTCCTCGTCATCGCCTCCCCGGCCGGGAACTACTTCACCGGCGGCGTGAAGCCCGTCTCCATCTGGCTGTCGCAGGACTACACCCGCGCCGCCTTCGGCGGCACCGGCTCGGCCAAGTGCGGCGGCAACTACGCCGCCAGCCTGGCCGCCCAGGACGAGGCGCACGCCAACGGCTGCGACCAGGTCTGCTTCCTGGACGCCACCGAGCGCCGCTACGTCGAGGAGCTCGGCGGGATGAACCTCTTCTTCGTCCACGACGACGGCACGATCGTCACGCCCGAGCTGACCGGGACCATCCTGGAGGGGATCACCCGCGCCTCGATCCTGGAACTGGCGAAGGACCTCGGCCACGGGGTCGCCGAGCGCCGCGTCAGCATCGACGAGTGGCGCGAGGGCGTCGCCTCCGGCCGCATCACCGAGGTGTTCGCCTGCGGCACCGCCGCCGTGGTCACCCCCGTCGGCAAGCTGGTCTCGCGCGACGGCGAGCTCGTGCACGGCACCGGCGGACCCGGCGAGGTCACCTCCACGATCCGCGAGAAGCTGCTCGACCTGCAGTACGGCCGCGCGCAGGACACCCGCGGCTGGACGACCCGCCTGGTCTGAGCGCACGCCGCGTTGAGGGGACCTTCGTCCCCTCAACGCGGCGCCGGGGCGGCCGATCCACCTGGTGTGATCTCCTCCCTCCGCGACCTGCGCGTCGCCACGAAGCTGTTCGCCGGTTTCGGCGTCGTCTGCCTGCTGCTCGCCGCGATCGTCGGTGTGGGCATCGCCAAGCTGGGGACTTCCCAGCAGACGCTCGGCACCATGGCGAACAGCGGCCTGACGTCCGTGAAGACGATCGAGCGGGTCCAGAGCGCTGCGCTGCAGCTGCGCCTGGACCTGGCGAACCTCGTCATGGTGACCGGTGAGGACCAGGTCGCCGCCGTGCTGGAGAAGATCTCCGCTGACGACGCGGTCTTCGACGAGGCGTGGGCGGCGTACCGGGCGAGCGGCCCGGCCGCCAGCGCCGCCGACCAGGAGTCGTACGAAGCGCTCATCGCGGAGTACCGGCAGATGCGCGAGCCGCTGTTCGACCTCGCCCGGGCCGGCGACAGCGAGGGCTTCATCGCGCTGCGCGCCGAGACCACGATGCCCCTGTTCAAGGAGATGGACGCCGCGCGGGACGCGCTCGCCGAGACGGAGGCGCAGGCGGCGCAGGACATCGCGGCCCAGGGTTCCTCGGACTACCACGCTGCCGTGGTGCTGTTCCTCGTCGTGGGTGCCGCGGCGGTGGTGCTCGCGGTGCTGATCGCCGTGGTCATCGCCCGCTCCGTGGCTCGCCCCCTGGCCCGCACCCTGGACGTGGTCCAGGGCCTGGCCGCCGGCCGCCTGGACCAGCGGGTCGGCTACGAGTGCGCCGACGAGGTCGGCCGCCTGGCCGGCGCGGTGGACGCCACCATGGACACCCTCACCGCCACGATGCGCCGCATCGGCGGGGCGTCGCAGACGCTGGCCGCCTCCAGCGAAGAGCTGTCCGCGGTGGCCACCCAGCTGTCCTCCGGCGCGACCCAGTCCGGTTCGCAGTCGCAGGTCGTCTCCGCCGCGACCGAGGAGATCTCCGCCTCCATCGGCACCGTCGCCGCCGCCGGCGAGCAGATGACCGCGGCGATCCGCGAGATCTCCAACTCCACCGCCGAGGCGTCCTCCGTCGCCTCCGCCGCGGTGACCTCCGCCGCCGACGCCTCGGCGATCCTGGACCGGCTGTCCGCCTCCTCCCGCGAGATCGGTGAGGTCGTCAAGCTCATCACCTCCATCGCCGAGCAGACGAACCTGCTGGCGCTGAACGCCACCATCGAAGCGGCCCGGGCCGGGGAGATGGGCAAGGGCTTCGCCGTGGTCGCCGGCGAGGTCAAGGAACTGGCCCAGCAGACCGCCCGGGCCACCGAGGAGATCGTCGGCCGGGTCAACGCCACCCAGACGGACGCCTCGGCCGCGGCGGGGGCGATCGGGCAGATCACCGAGGTCATCGCGCGCATCGACGCGCTGCAGGCCACCATCGCCGCCGCGGTGGAGGAGCAGTCCGCCACCACCTCGGAGATGGTCCGCAACGTGGGCGAGGTCTCCACCGGCAGCCAGGAGATCGCGGTGAACATCTCCGGCATCGCCGCAGCGGCCGAGCAGACCACGGCGGGGGCGGGGCAGACCGCCGCCACGGCCGGCGAGGTCTCCCGCGCCGCCGCCGAGCTCAACGAGCTGGTGGCCACCTTCACCCTGCCGCGCGGCTGAACCCCGCCACCCGGCCCCCGCCGCCCGGCCCACCCCTCCCGCCGGGGAGGCGGCGGGCCGGGCGGCGGCGCGCTCACTAGGGTGACCGCATGCGCATCGCCAGGTTCTCCTCCGCCGGTTCCGACCCGCGCTACGGCGTGGTGGAGGGCGCACCGGGGGAGGAGGAGATCCTCGTCGTCTCCGGCGACCCGCTGTTCACGCCGCTGAACCCCACCGGCGAGCGGGTGCCGCTGGCCGACGCCCGGCTGCTGGCCCCCGTCATCCCCCGCAGCAAGGTCCTGGGCGTCGGGCGCAACTACGCCGCCCACGCCGCCGAGCTGGGCAACGAGGTGCCCGAGGAGCCGCTGGTGTTCACCGTGCCGAACACCTCGGTGGCCGGCCCCGGTGACCCGCTGCCGATCCCGGCGTGGGCGGGGGAGGAGCTGCACTACGAGGGCGAGCTGGCCGTGGTGATCCGCCGGCTGTGCAAGGACGTCCCGCGCGATCGGGTCGGCGAGGTGGTCTACGGCTACACCGTCGCCAACGACGTCACCGCCCGCAGCCTGCAGGGCCCGGACAAGCAGTGGTGGCGCGCCAAGGGCGCCGACGGCTTCACGCCGCTGGGCCCGTGGATCGAGACGGACCTGGACCCCTCCGACGTGCGGATCGTGACCCGCCTGGCCACCGGGCCCGGCGAGGAGGGCGAGGTCGTCCAGGACGGCCGGACCTCGCTCATGGTCCACGACGTCCCCTCGATCATCGCCCACGTCTCCCGGGCGATGACCCTGCTGCCGGGCGACGTCATCCTCACCGGCACGCCCGCCGGCGTCGGTCCCGTGCGCGCGGACCAGCGCGTCGACGTCGAGGTCGAGGGCATCGGCACCCTGTCCACGCCGTTCACGGCCCCCCGGGACTGAGCGGCCGGGCTGGACCGCGGGACGGAGCGGGACGGCGGGCCGGGCCCGCAATAGGCTGGCGGGGCCATGACTGAGACCGCTCCCGCCCCCGCCGTCCCGGCGCCCGGCTCCTCCGCCGTCCGCGTCCGCTTCTGCCCCTCCCCGACGGGCACCCCGCACGTCGGGCTCATCCGCACGGCCCTGTTCAACTGGGCCCACGCCCGCCACACCGGCGGCACGTTCGTCTTCCGCATCGAGGACACCGACGCCGCCCGCGACAGCGAGGAGAGCTACGCGCAGATCCTCGACGCGCTGCGCTGGCTGGGCCTGGACTGGGACGAGGGCGTCGACGTCGGCGGGCCGCACGAGCCGTACCGGCAGAGCCTGCGCCGCGGGATCTACGACGACGTCGTGCAGCGTCTGCTGGCGGCCGGGCACCTGTACGAGTCGTACTCGACGGCCGAGGAGATCGAGGCGCGCCACGAGGCCGCCGGGCGCTCCAAGGTGCTGGGCTACGACAACCACGACCGCGAGCTGACCGCGGAGCAGGTCGCCGCGTTCCGGGCCGAGGGCCGGCAGCCCACGCTGCGGCTGCGGGTGCCGCAGGACCGCGACTACTCCTTCGACGACCTCGTGCGCGGGCGCATCGAGTTCAAGGCGGGCTCCTTCCCCGACCCCGTCCTGGTGCGCGCGAACGGCGAACCGCTCTACACGCTGGTCAACCCCGTGGACGACGCCCTCATGGGCATCACGCACGTGCTGCGCGGGGAGGACCTGCTCAGCTCCACCGCCCGGCAGATCGCCCTGTACGAGGCGCTCATCGACATCGGCGTGGCGAGCGCCGTCCCGCGCTTCGGGCACCTGCCGTACGTGATGGGCGAGGGCAACAAGAAGCTGTCCAAGCGCGACCCCGAGTCGAACCTGTTCCACCACCGCGAGCGGGGTTTCACCCGCGAGGGGCTGCTGAACTACCTGGCGCTGCTGGGGTGGGGCATCGCCGAGGACCGCGACGTCTTCACCCTGGAGGAGATGGTCCAGGCCTTCGACGTCGCCGACGTCAACGCCTCCCCGGCCCGCTTCGACGTGGCCAAGGCGGAGGCGATCAACGCGCAGCACCTTCGGATGTTGGCGCCGGAGGACTTCCGTGAGCGCCTGGTGCCCTACCTGCAGGCCGCCGGCGTGCTGCCCGCCGAGCCGAGCGCCGAGCAGCGCGCGCGGCTGGCCGCGGCGGCACCGCTCGTGCAGGAGCGGATGACCCTGCTCGGCCAGGCGCCGGGCATGCTGGGTTTCCTGTTCACCGCGGACGGGGACGTGGTGCTGGAGGAGGACGCCGTGGCGGCGCTGCGGCCGGAGGCGGCCGACGTGCTCGACGCCGCGCTCGCGGCGCTGGAGCCGCTGGGGGAGTGGACCACGCCGGCGATCGAGGCGGCGCTGCGCGCGGCGGTCGTGGACGGGTTGGGGATCAAGCCCAAGTTCGCCTTCGCGCCGGTGCGCACGGCCGTGACCGGCCGGCGGGTGTCCCCGCCCCTGTTCGAGTCGATGGAGATCCTCGGCCGCGAGTCCTCGCTGGCGCGGTTGCGCCGGCTGCGCGCGACGCGGGGCTGAGCCCGGCGGCCCGCCACCGGACCCGTCCTGCGGAAGGGTCCGGTGGCCGCGCCGCTCAGGTCCGGCGCGCCCGAGCCGATTTGGGGGGCGGCGCCCGGACCCGGTAGAGTCTGCGACGCGCCCGGGCGGTTCGCCGGCCGGGAAGATCACCATGGGGTATGGTGTAATTGGCAGCACGACTGATTCTGGTTCAGTTAGTCTAGGTTCGAGTCCTGGTACCCCAGCGCAGCTCCTTCCGTCAGGAAGATTCAGCTAGGGCCCCGTTGTGTAGCGGCCTAGCACGCCGCCCTCTCAAGGCGGTAGCGCGGGTTCGAATCCCGTCGGGGCTACTCCAGGAGATCACCGCTCGGTGGTCTGCCACTGGATCACACCTGTTCCTCGCGGGACGGGTGAGCTGGGGCCCCGTTGTGTAGCGGCCTAGCACGTCGCCCTCTCAAGGCGGTAGCGCGGGTTCGAATCCCGTCGGGGCTACTCCAGGAGACCCCCGGTCATCGACCGGGGGTCTTCGTCGTTCCCGGTGCCTGCCGGGTCAGCTCCCGAAGCGCACGGCGGAGTGGTGCTGCTGCGCCAGGCGGCGCAGCGCCAGCAGCACAGGCTCGTGCAGCACGGTGCCGAGCACCGCGAACTCCACCGCGTCCGCGGCGTCCCCACCCGGGACGGCGGCCACCTCGTCGCGGGCCACGTCGTCCGCGGCGCGCACGTACCGCTGCAGCGCTGCCGGGTCCACGGGCAGGCCCGCCCCCTCCAGCGCCGCCAGGGCGGCGCCCAGCTGGGTGAGGCTCGTGCAGTCGGGGTCCACCCGCCAGCCGGCGTCCGCCACGAGGGTGGCGGCCGCTTGCAGGCCCACGGCGGGCGGCTGGGTGGTGACGGGGCCCGCCAGCGCGTCGTGGGCGGTGCCGAGCGCGACCAGCAGGGGGGTGGTGTCCGCCAGGCAGGCCAGCACCTGCCGGACGCGGGCGATCGGCAGGCCGCCCACCTCGGTGAGCGCGCGCACCAGGCGCAAGCGGCGCACGTGCTCCTCGCCGTACTCCGCCCGCGTGGCGCCGGTGGCGCGCCCGGGGGGCAGCAGCCCTTCGCGCAGGTAGTACTTGATCGTGGGCACGGGTACGCCGCTCGCAGCGGCCAGGGCGGAGACGAGCATCGGGACCCCTTGACTGGATAGTGCCACTACCCAATGCTGGGTAGTGGCACTATCCAATCATTTCCGCACCCTGGAGGCACTCGTGCGCGTCCCCATCGGCCGGACCACCCACGAGCACGACGGCGAGGTCGTCGTGTTCCTCATCGGGATGCGCCTGAACTCCCCGTGGCGGGTGCGCGCGTGGCTGCCCGTCGCGGCCGCGATGCCGGCCATGCTGCGCGAGCTGGCGCAGCACCCCGGGCACGGCATGCTCGGCACCCGCAGCGGCGTCGGCTCCGGCGGACCGTTCGTGGTGCAGTACTGGCGCGACCTGGAGTCCCTGCACGCCTACGCCCGCCTCGACGGGGGGTTGCACCGCCAGGCCTGGCAGCGGTTCAACGCCCGCGCCCGCGCAGCCCGCGGGGCGGTCGGGATCTGGCACGAGACCTACGTCGTGCCCGCCGGGCACCACGAGTCCATCGGGGTGGACGTGCCGCCCGCCGGGCTCGCGGCCGCCACGCGCACCGTGCCGGTCGGCAGGGGGCGTGAGCGCGCCGCGCAGCGGATGCAGCTGCGCGAGCCGTCGGGGGCCTAGGGTCCGGGGCGTGGCCGTCATCCACCAGGCGCAGCTGGTCCCGACCAAGCTCGAGCTCGTCTCCCGCTGGCTGCCCGCGCAGCCGTGGTGCCCCGCGGGGGCGGGCGAGCCCGAGGCGGTGGGGGCCTACCGCTTCGACGACCCCGACGGGGAGGTGGGCCTGGAGGCGCACCTCGTGCGCGTCGCGGGCGTGCTCGTGCACGTCCCGCTGGCCTACCGGGGCGCCGAGCTGCCCGGGGCGGCCGAGCGGCTCGTGGGGACGATGGAGCACTCCGTGCTGGGGCGGCGCTGGGTCTACGACGCCGGTGCCGACCCCGTGCACGCCCGGGTGCTCGCCGACGTGGTGGCCGCCCGCGCGCAGCAGGCGGCGCTGGTGGACCCCGCCGGCGCCCCGCTGCCGGCCCCGCTCGTGCGGGTCGCCGCCGGCGGTCCCGCCACCGGTCCCGAGGCCGGGGCGGTCACGACGGCCGCGGTGGCCGGCGTGCGGGTGGGGGTGGTGCGCGTCCTCGACGGCACCGCCGCGGCCCCGGTGGGCGCGGGCACGCTCGTGGGCACGTGGCCCGGGCAGGAGAGCCCGGTGCTGCTCGCCTGGACCTCCTGACGCGCTCCCTCAGGCGTCCGCCGGGGCCACCTGCGCCGGCAGCTCCGCGGGCCGCAGCGCCGCGGTGAACGCCTCGGCGGTGGCGACCACGGCGTCGGCGTGCCGGCGGCCGGGGTGGCGCCCGAAGCGCTCGGCCGGGCCGGAGACGGACACCGCGGCCACCACGCGCCCGGAGGGTCCGCGCACGGGAGCGCTCACCGAGGCCAGGCCCGCCTCGCGCTCGCCGCTGGAGTGCGCCCAGCCGCGCCGGCGCACCCCCGACAGGGCGGCGGCGTCGAAGCGGGCACCCAGCAGCTCCACCGACAGCCGCTCGGGGTCGTCCCAGGCCAGCAGCACCTGCGCGGCCGATCCCGCGGCCATCGTCATGGACGCGCCCACCGGCACGGTGTCGCGCAGGCCGTGCGGGCGGTCGGCGGCGGCGATGCACACCCGGTGCTCGCCGTGGCGGCGGTACAGCTGGGCGCTCTCACCGGTGCTGTCGCGCAGGGCGCTCAGCAGCGGCCCGGCCGCGGCCACCAGCCGGTCCTCGCCGGCGGCCGCGGCCAGCTCGGCGTGCCGGTCGCCGAGCACGAACCGCCCCTGCAGGTCGCGCGCGACGAGGCGGTGGTGCTCCAGGGCGACCGCGAGCCGGTGCGCCGTGGGCCGGGCCAGCCCGGTGGCCGTCACCAGCTGCGCCAGGCTGGCCGGGCCCGCCTCCAGGGCGCTGAGCACCTGCACGGCCTTGTCGAGCACGCCGACTCCGCTACTCTTGTCCACGGAGCGATACTGGCGTCTCAAGTCGTGAGACGCAAGGACCGATGGACGCCCAGCGGCCGGAGACCCCGGCGCGGGTGCCGTGGTGCCGACGAGGGGAGAGCGACGTGGGACGCACGCTGGCGCAGAAGGTCTGGGACGAACACGTCGTCCGGCGCGGGCAGGACGGCGAGCCGGACCTGCTCTACATCGACCTGCACCTGGTGCACGAGGTCACCAGCCCGCAGGCCTTCGACGGCCTGCGCCTGGCCGGGCGCCCGGTGCGCCGCCTGGACCTGACGATCGCCACCGAGGACCACAACACCCCCACCGCCGACATCGACCGCCCGCTGTCGCTGCTGGCGGACCGCACCTCCGCCAAGCAGCTGCAGACGCTGCGCGAGAACTGCGCCGAGTTCGGCGTGCGCCTGCACCCCCTCGGCGACGCCGAGCAGGGCATCGTGCACGTCGTCGGCCCGCAGCTGGGCCTGACCCAGCCGGGCATGACGGTGGTGTGCGGCGACTCGCACACCTCCACCCACGGCGCGTTCGGCTCGCTGGGCATGGGCATCGGCACCAGCGAGGTCGAGCACGTCCTGGCCACCCAGACGCTGCCGCTGAAGCCGTTCAAGACGATGGCCATCACGGTGAACGGGCAGCTCAAGCCCGGCACGACGGCCAAGGACGTCATCCTCGCCGTCATCGCCGAGATCGGCACCGGCGGCGGCCAGGGCTACGTCCTGGAGTACCGCGGCGAGGCGATCCGCGCGCTGTCGATGGAGGGGCGCATGACGATCTGCAACATGTCGATCGAGGCCGGAGCCCGCGCCGGCATGGTCGCCCCCGACGAGACGACGTTCGCCTACCTCAAGGGCCGCCCGCACGCGCCGCAGGGCGCGGACTGGGACGCGGCGGTCGAGCACTGGCGCACCCTGCACACCGACGACGACGCCGAGTTCGACGCCGAGGTCGTCCTCGACGGCTCGCAGCTGGAGCCCTTCGTCACCTGGGGCACCAACCCCGGCCAGGGCGTCCCGCTGTCCGGTTCGGTGCCCGTCCCCGAGCGGATCGGCGACGACGGCGAGCGCCAGGGCGTCGAGCGGGCCCTGGAGTACATGGGCCTGGCCGGCGGCACCCCCATGCGCGACATCGCCGTGGACACCGTCTTCATCGGCTCGTGCACCAACAGCCGCATCGAGGACCTGCGCGCCGCCGCCGACGTCGTGCGCGGCCGCCGCAAGGCCGACGACGTGCGCGTCATGGTCGTCCCCGGTTCCGCCAAGGTGCGCCTGCAGGCCGAGGCCGAGGGGATCGACAGGGTCTTCAAGGAGTTCGGCGCCGACTGGCGCTTCGCCGGCTGCTCCATGTGCCTGGGCATGAACCCCGACCAGCTCGCGCCGGGGGAGCGCTGCGCCTCGACCTCCAACCGCAACTTCGAGGGCCGGCAGGGCAAGGGCGGGCGCACCCACCTGGTGAGCCCGCTGGTGGCCGCGGCGACCGCGGTGCGCGGCACGCTCAGCTCGCCCGCCGACCTCGAACCGATCGCCTGACCCCGTCGCCCCAGACCCCCGAGGAGCTGTCCGTGGAGAAGTTCACCGTCCACACCGGTGTGGGAGTCCCGCTGCGGCGCACGGACGTCGACACCGACCAGATCATCCCCGCCGTGTACCTCAAGCGGGTCACCAAGACCGGCTTCGAGGACGCCCTGTTCGCCGGCTGGCGCGGCGACCCGTCCTTCGTGCTCAACCAGGAGCCCTACCGCGCCGGGTCCGTCCTGGTGGCCGGCAAGGACTTCGGCACCGGCTCCAGCCGCGAGCACGCCGTCTGGGCGCTGCGCGACTACGGCTTCAAGGCCGTCCTCGCGCCCCGCTTCGGCGACATCTTCCGCGGCAACTCCGGCAAGCAGGGACTCCTGGCGGCCGTGGTGGAGCAGAGCGACATCGAGCTCATCTGGAAGGCGCTGGAGGCCCACCCGGGCACCGAGGTGACCGTCGACCTCGTCGAGCGGGTCGTGCGCGTGGACGACTTCACCGCCGCCTTCCAGGTCGACTCCTCCATCCGCTGGCGGCTCATGGAGGGGCTGGACGACATCAGCCTGACGCTGCGCCACGCCGACGAGATCACCGACTTCGAGGCGCGTCGCCCCTCCTTCAAGCCCACCACGCTGCCCGCCCGCGCGGACGCCTGACCCGCCACCCGCGACGGCCCCGGCTCCCGCTGCACCGCAGCGGGAGCCGGGGCGTCGTCGTTCGGGAAGCGTTGCAGGACAACAGGTTCCGGGTGCCCGTCGGTGGGCCGGCGCTGCCGGGTGCCCCGTGCCGGGCAGCTGCGCGCAGGCCTGCCGAACCCGCTGCGGCCCAGCGCCCCCGCACGCCGGTGCCACCGAGTCCCTTGTGCCGCAACGGCTCGCCGCCGCGCGCCTGGTGGACTCGGGTGATCGCGAGTCGTACCGTTCTTCCGTCGGGCTCCTGCTCGGCCGCGCGCGAACTGCCGCGCGAGTGGTGTCAGCACGGACGTTCGCACCGAGGAGGATCCCCGTGAACAAGGCGGAACTGGTCGAGGCGCTCGAGGAGCGCCTGGGCGGCAGGAAGCAGGCGACGACGGCCGTGGAGGCTCTCGTCGAGACCATCACGGTGGCCGTCGCCAAGGGCGAGAAGGTCGCCATCAGCGGCTTCGGCACGTTCGAGAAGCAGGTGCGCAACGCCCGCACGGGCCGCAACCCGCGCACCGGCGAGGCCGTGAAGATCAAGAAGACCTCGGTGCCGCGGTTCCGCCCCGGCACCGCCTTCAAGGAGGTCGTCGCCGACTCCAAGGCCCTGCGCGCCTACAGCGCCGCGCTGAAGGAGAAGAACGGCGGCACGGCGGCCGCGGCGAAGAAGTCCGCACCCGCCAGGACCGCCGCGCCGGCCGCCTCGGCAGCTGCTGCCCCGGCGCGCACGACCGCTCGCAAGGCAGCCGCCCCCGCGGCCACCGCCCGCGCCACCACCGGCCGCGCGAGCGCCGCCACGCGCCCGGCGGCCACCGCCACGGCCAAGAAGGCGGCACCGGCCAAGACCGCCGCCCCGGCCCGCACCGCGGCGCGCCGCCCGGCCAAGAAGGCCTGAGGCGCCACGGCCCCGACGGGGTCGACCCGCACGCACGACGCCCCCGTCCCGGACCCGGGACGGGGGCGTCGTGCGTGCGGGTGGTTCAGCCGTGGCGGTTCAGTCGCGGAAGGTCTCGATGCGGGCCCCCAGCGGCGTGAGCCGCTCGGCCAGCTGCTCGTAGCCGCGGGCGATGATGTCCACGTTGCGCAGCACCGAGGTGCCCTTCGCGGCCAGCATCGCGAGCAGCACGACCACCGCGGGGCGCAGCGCCGGCGGGCAGAGCACCTCCGCACCCGACCAGCGGGTCGGGCCCTCCACCAGGACCCGGTGCGGGTCCAGCAGCTTCACGCGCGCCCCGAGCCGGTTCAGCTCGGTCAGGTAGATGGCGCGGTTGTCGTAGACCCAGTCGTGCACGGTGGTCGAACCCTCCGCGCTCGCCGCGATGACCGCGAAGAACGGCAGGTTGTCGATGTTCAGCCCCGGGAACGGCATCGGGTGGACCTTGTCGATCGGCGCCCGCAGCGAGGAGGGGTGCACCGTGATGTCGACCAGCCGGGTGCGCCCGTTGGCCGCCGGGTACTCCTCGGAGAGGTCGTAGCGCAGCCCCATCTCCTCCAGGATCGCCAGCTCGATCTCGAGGAACTCGATGGGCGCGCGGGTGACCGTCAGTTCCGAGTGGGTGACGATCGCCGCGGTGAGCAGGCTCATCGCCTCCACCGGGTCCTCGGAGGGGGAGTAGTCCACGTCCACGGAGATGTCCGGCACGCCGTGGACGACCAGGGTCGTGGTGCCGATGCCGTCGATGCGCACGCCCAGCAGTTCCAGGAAGAAGCACAGGTCCTGGACCATGTAGTTCGGGCTGGCGTTGCGGATCGTCGTGACGCCGTCGACCCGGGCCGCCGCCATCAGCGCGTTCTCGGTGACGGTGTCGCCGCGCTCGGTCAGCACGATGGGGCGCTGCGGGCGCACCGAGTCGTCCACGGTGGCGTGGTAGTGGCCGGTCGTCGCCGTCACCTGCAGGCCGAAGGGGCGCAGCGCCACCATGTGCGGCTCGACGGTGCGGGTGCCCAGGTCGCAGCCGCCGGCGTAGGGCAGCTGGAACTCCTCGAAGCGGTGCAGCAGCGGGCCCAGCAGCATGATGATGCTGCGGGTGCGCCGCGCGGTCTCGGAGTCCATCGCGTCCAGGTCCAGCGCCTCGGGCACGTCCAGGACGAGGTCGGCCTCGTTGATCCACTCGTAGCGCACCCCGATGCTGCCCAGCACGTCCAGGATGCGGTGGATCTCCAGGATGCGCGCCACGCCGCGCAGCGTGGTGCGGCCGCGGTTCAGCAGCGCCGCGCACAGCAGCGCGACCCCGGCGTTCTTGCTGGACTTCACCGCGATGCTGCCGGAGAGCTGGGTGCCGCCGTGCACGCGCAGGTGCGTGGGGGCGGGGCGGCCGATCGAGACGAAGTCGTCCTGCAGAGCGTGACCGACGCGCTGGAGCATGTCGATCGTGACGTTCTGCTGCCCCTGCTCCATGCGGTGCACCGCGCTCTGCGACGTGCCCAGCCGTTCGGCGAGCTGGACCTGCGTGAGGCCGCGGTGCTTGCGGGCGTCACGGATGAGCGCGCCGATCTGGGTGAGGTGGTCACCCGTCGGCTGGGTCGTCGACTCGGTGGAGACTGCCATGTCGGCCACCGTATCTCACATGTGAGATAAATCTGGGCAAGCCCCGGTCCGCGGCGTGTCCCGACTGTCCTAGCGTGACACGCGTGTCCTCCGCCCCCCTCACCTCCTCGCCGCGTGTCGCCGTCATGGGTGCCGGCGCCTGGGGCGCCGCCTTCGCCCTCGTCCTCGCCGACGCGGGCTGCCGCGTCACCCTGTGGGCCCGCCGGCCCGAGCTCGCCGCCGAGGTCCGCGAGCGGCGCACCAACCGCGCCTACCTCGGTGACGTCGTGCTCCCGGACGGCGTGGACGCCACGGCCGACGCCGCCTCGGCCCTGAGCGGTGCCGACCTCGTCGTGCTGGCCGTCCCGCTGCAGCGGCTGCGCGAGCAGCTCACCGCCTGGCGCGGGTCGCTGCCGGACGTGCCCCTGGTGTGCCTGGCCAAGGGCGTGGAGGCCGGCACCGGGCTGTTCGGCACCGAGGTCGTCGCCGACGTCACCGCGGCCGGCCCCCAGCGCCTCGTGGCCGTCTCCGGACCCAACCTCGCCGCCGAGATCGCCCACCGCCAGCCCGCCGGCACCGTCGTGGCCTGCGCCGACGCCGCCGTGGCCGCCCGCGTCGCCGCCGCCTGCACGTCCCCCGCCTTCCGCGCCGAGCCGGCCACCGACGTGCTGGGCGTCGACGTGGCCGGGGCCGTGAAGAACGTCGTCGCCCTCGCCGTCGGCATCGCCGAGGGCGCCGGGCACGGCGCCAACGCGCGCGCCGCCGTCCTGACCCGCGGCCTGGCTGAGACCACCCGCCTCGGCCTGGCCCTGGGCGCCGACGCGGCCACCTTCGCCGGGCTCGCCGGCGTGGGCGACCTCGTCGCCACCTGCGGCTCGCCCCTGTCGCGCAACCACCGCGCCGGCGTGGCCCTCGGCCGCGGCGCGAGCCTGCCCGAGGCGCTGGCCGCGGCCGGCGGCACCGTCGAGGGCGTCACCTCCGCCCCCGCCGTGCTGCGCCGCGCCGCCGGGGCGGGGGTGGCGCTGCCCCTGGTGGAGCAGGTCGCCGCCGTCGTGGGCGCGGGCGCGGTGCCCGAGGGCCTGGCCGCCCGGCTCGTGGGCGGCTGAGGCCGGGCTCAGGCGAGGGGCGCGGCGGCGTCCAGCGCCTGCGACAGGTCCGCCCACAGGTCCTCGACGTCCTCCACGCCCACGGACAGCCGCAGCAGCTCCTCGGGCACCACCACCGGCTCGCCCGCGTGCCGGCGGCGCCGCTCGATCAGCGACTCCACGCCGCCCAGGCTCGTGGCCGGCACCCACAGGCGCACCGCGTCCACGACCGCGTCGGCGGCCGCGGCGCCACCGGCGACCTCGATCGAGACCAGCGCGCCGAAGCCGCTCATCTGCCGGCGCGCCAGCTCGTGCCCGGGGTCGTCCGGCAGGGAGGGGTGGCGCACCCGCGCCACCGCCCGGTGCCCGCGCAGCCGCAGCGCCAGCTCCGCGGCGCTGCGCTGCGAGCGCTCCAGCCGCAGCGGCAGCGTCCGCAGCCCCCGCAGCGCCAGGAACGCCTCCATCGGCCCCGGGATCGCCCCGTGCAGCGTGCGGTGCCGCACCAGGCGCGCCAGCAGCTCCTCCGAGCGCGTCACCACCGCCCCCAGCACCACGTCCGAGTGCCCCGAGAGGAACTTCGTCACCGAGTGCACGACCACGTCGGCGCCCAGGTCCAGGGGCCGCTGCACCAGCGGGGTGGCGAAGGTGTTGTCCACCACCACCAGCGCCCCGCGCTCGTGCCCGGCGGCGGACAGCGCCGCCAGGTCCGCGACCTCCAGCAGCGGGTTCGTCGGCGACTCCAGCCACAGCAGCGCCGGCCCCGCCACGGCCGCCAGGGCCGCGCGCACCCCCGCCGCGTCCGTGACGTCCACCCGCTCCACGCGCGCGCGCCCCTGCTCCACCAGCAGGTCCAGCACCGAGTGGGTGCCGTTGTAGGCGCCGTGCGGCACCAGCACGGTCGCGTCGGCCGGCACCAGGTGCAGCGCGGCGCTCACCGCCGCCATCCCCGAGGCGAACGCGCGGGCCGATCCGCCCTCCAACGCGCCCAGAGCGGTCTCCAGGGCCTCCCACGTCGGGTTGCCGAAGCGGCCGTACCCCAGGCCCCCGCCGTCCATCGAGCCGCCGCCCACGTAGGTGGAGGTCAGCGAGACGGGCGTGTTCAGCTCGCTGCCGGGTCCGCGCGGCGGGCGGCCGGCCACCACGGCCAGCGTCTCGGGGGACATCTCGGGCAGGGGGTTCTCGGGCACGCACGCACCCAACCACACCGCCGGTAGGGTGCCCGCCGATGAGCACCCAGGTCAGCGCCAAGCCGCGCGTCGCCGTCCTCTTCGGCGGCCGTTCCTCAGAGCACGCCATCAGCTGCGTGACCGCGGCGGGCGTGCTCGCCGCGATCGACCGCGAGCGCTACGACGTGGTGCCCGTGGGCATCACCCGCGCCGGGCGCTGGGTGCTCGTGCCCGACGACCCCACGCTGTTCGAGCTCACCGGCGGCAAGCTGCCCGAGGTGCCCGCCGCCGGGACGCGCGTCGCGCTGGCGCAGGAGGTGTCCGAGGGGGCGCTGCAGAACCTGGACGAGCCCGCCGCGGGGGTGGCCGCCCTGCAGCGCGTCGACGTGGTCCTGCCGCTGCTGCACGGACCCTTCGGCGAGGACGGCACCCTGCAGGGGCTGCTGGAGCTGTCCGACACGCGCTACGTCGGCTCCGGGGTGCTCGCCTCCGCCGTCAGCATGGACAAGCAGGCCATGAAGGTCCTGCTGGAGGGCGCCGGGCTGCGCGTGGGCCCGTGGACGTCCTTCCACGCCCGCCGCTGGGCGGCCGACGAGGCCGGCTGCCGCGCCGAGGTGGAGGCGCTGGGGTACCCGGTGTTCGTCAAGCCCGCCCGCGCCGGCTCCAGCATCGGCATCTCCCGGGTCCAGGGCCCCGGCGAGCTCGCCGCGGCCGTGGCCGAGGCCGTCGCCCACGACCCCAAGGTCGTCGTGGAGGCGGCCGTGAGCGGCCGCGAGATCGAGTGCGGCGTCCTGGAGGACCTGGCCGGCGGCGAGCCGCGCACCAGCGTGCCCGGGGAGGTCGAGGTCGTCGGCGACCACGACTTCTACGACTTCGAGGCCAAGTACCTCGACTCCGCCGGCGTGCGCCTGACGTGCCCGGCGGACCTGCCCGCCGAGGTGGTCGCGAGCGTGCGGCGCACCGCCGTGCGGGTCTTCGAGGCGATGGGCGCCGAGGGCCTGGCCCGCGTCGACCTCTTCGTCGACCCCGAGCGCGGCGAGGAGGGGATCGTCGTCAACGAGATCAACACGATGCCCGGCTTCACGCCGCACTCGATGTTCCCGCGCATGTGGGCGGCCACCGGCGTGGACTACCCCGAACTGGTGGACCACCTGCTGCAGCTGGCGCTGCAGCGCCCCACCGGCCTGCGCTGAGGAGGGCGCGCCCGCGCCCTCACACGCAGGCGCGCGTCTGCGGGATCGCCGACACCGCCGCCGCCAGGTCCACCAGCGGGGCGGTGACACCGGTCCCGGTCAGCCGGCCGCCGTAGCGGACGGTGACCTCCACGGCCGGCTCGCGCCCGTAGGTGAGGAACCGCACGGCCCGGTCGCTGCGGGCGTCCTGCACCCAGTCCACGGTGCTCGCCTCGTCCGGGCCCACCGGCAGGCACGGCTTCGTGGTGGGGCCGATCACCGCCGCCCCGCAGCGCAGCACCACCTGCTCGTCGCCCCACACGGCCACCCCCGCCGCGCCCTGCGGGCTGCGCGCCAGGCCCTCCAGGACGTCCGGCAGCGCCCGCAGCAGCCGCTCGCACGCCGGGTCCGTGCCCGCCGGGGCCGCCTCCACCCCCGTGCTGCCGGTTCGGAACGCCCACGCCGAGGCGCCCACCAGCACGCCCACCGCGACCGCGACCGCGACGCGCTGCCGGGTGCGCGAGGCGCCCCGCCGCGGTGCGGGAGCCGGCGGCGGGGACGACGGGGACGGCGGTCCGGGAGGGGGCATCGCCGTTAGTGTGGCCGGGCCGCGCGAGAGGGCGCGGGGCGGGTCCACCGGGCCCGCCGGCGCGGGCGGGCGGGAGCATCGGTGCGGGTCGGGGACCTCGACGAGTCGGAACTGCTGGCCCGGGTGCTGCCCCTGCTGCCGTCCGAGGCGCTGCTGGGCCCCGGCGACGACGCCGCGGTCGTGGCCGCCCCCGACGCCCGGGTCGTGGCGACCACCGACGTCCTCGTGGAGGGCCGCGACTTCCGCCGCGACTGGTCCACCGGCGCCGACGTCGGCTGGAAGGCCGTGGCGCAGAACGTCGCCGACGTCGCGGCCATGGGCGCCACGTGCACGGGGCTGCTGGTGGCGCTCGGCCTGCCCGGGGACCTGGACGTGGCCTGGGTGGAGGACTTCGCCGCCGGCGCCGCGCAGGCCTGCCGGGCGCTGGGCGCCGTCGTCGTGGGCGGCGACCTCTCCGGCGCCTCCGAGGTCGTCGTCGCCGTCACCGCCCTGGGCGACCTCGCCGGACGCGCACCGGTGCTGCGCTCGGGAGCCCGCCCGGGCGACGTCGTGGCGCTGGCCGGCTCGCCGGGCCGCTCGGCCGCGGGCCTGGACCTGCTGCGCGCCGGGCGGTCGCGCGGCCCCGGGTCCGTGCCGGACCTGCTCGCCGCGCACCGCCGGCCCGTGCCGCCCGTCGCGCTGGGACCGGCGGCCGCCGACGCCGGCGCCGTCGCCCTCATGGACGTCAGCGACGGGCTGCTGCGCGACGCCGGCCGCATCGCCGCCGCCAGCGGGGCCGTCCTCGACCTGCACCTGGCGGGCGCCGTGCTCGCCGGGTGCGCCGGCGCCCTGGCCGCCGCCACCGGTGCCGACGCCGCCACGGCGCGGTCGTGGGTGCTCACCGGGGGCGAGGACCACGGGCTGCTGGCGTGCTTCCCGGCCGGGGCGCGGGCGCCGGAGGGCTTCCGCGCCGTCGGCCGGGTGCTCGCCGGGGCGCCCGGCGTCCTCGTGGACGGTGAGCCGTGGTCTGGCGCCGGTGTGGGCTGGGACCACTTCCGGGGGCGCTGACCGCACTGCCCGGCGGCGCCGGTGCCGACCTGCTCCGGACGGCGGGGAACCCGCCCCGGACGCACCGCGGGGCCGGTCCGAGTGGACCGGCCCCGCAGGGGTCGTGCTGTGCGCGAAGGGTCAGCGCGTGACCTTGCCCGCCTTCAGGCAGGAGGTGCACACGTTGAGCCGCTTCGGCGAACCGTTCACCGTGGCCCGCACCCGCTGGATGTTCGGGAGCCACATGCGGTTGGTGCGCCGGTGCGAGTGCGAGACGCTCTTGCCGAAGCCAGGGCCCTTGGCGCAGACGTCGCAGTTGGCAGCCACGGGGTACTCCTGGGGTCGTGAGGGGTGGAGGGGCGACGACCCCGCAGGGGTGTCGACCGGTGCCGGGGAGTCCCGGACACCGCCGTCCACCATAGCCGAGCCGGGCGGGTGCGGGCGAACCGGTGCCTCGCCCCCCGTCCGGCGCAACCCCGTCCCGTGAATCCGCCCCGCGGCCTCCAGCCGGCCGCCGCGGCTTCCGATGGGGACTCGTGCCCGCGCGGACCCGTCCCGACCGGAGCGGAGAGCCCTGGTGGGCGCCCCGCGACGGCGCCGCGGGCACCCGAGCGGCCGGTGCGCTGGCGCTGTTCGGGGCGCTGTACATGGTCCTGGGCGCGCTGCTGATCCCCAGCAGCACGAACGGGAGCCGCTGGGGACTGCCGGCCTCCGTCGCCGCCGCCGCGCTCCTGGCGGCCATCAGCGCCGTGCCCGCGCTGGCCCCCCGGCGGGTGCCCGGCTGGAGCGCCGTCGCCCTGGTGCTGGTGGGCGTCGCGGAGATCCTCGCGCTGGACCTCGTGACCGTCGACACCAGCGCCAGTGCGCAGGTCTTCCTGTGGTGGCCGGCCATCTACGCCGCCTACCACCTGCGGCGCGCGGCGGCGTGGGCGGTGGCCGCCACCTGCCTGGCCGCGCAGGTCGCCCTGCTGCTCGTCCTCGCCGGACCCGGGCTCGTGGGCCGCGACACGCCGGCGTGGGCCGTCACCGCCGCGGTGGTCACGGCCATGGTCTCCGGCGCCCGGGACCGGCAGGCGGCCCTGCTGGAAGATCTGCGCGCCGAGGCGGGGCAGGACGGGCTCACCGGTCTGTCCACCCGCCGGGCGTTCGACGACGCCCTGGCCCGGCACCTGCGCCAGGGCTCGGTGGGTGCGCTCGTGCTCGTCGACGTCGACCGCTTCAAGGAGGTCAACGACGAGCACGGGCACGCCGCCGGCGATGCGGTCCTGCGCACCGTCGCCGGGGAGCTGCGCGCGGTCTGCCGCCCCGGGGACGTCGTGGCCCGGCTGGGTGGCGACGAGCTGGCGGCGCTGCTCGTGCACGCCGACCCCCGTCCCCCGGCGGGGCCCGGGACCACGTGCCCGCTGGCCCTGGCCGCGGCGGAGCGCTTCCGCGCCGCCGTCGCCGGTCTGCGGGTCCCCACCCCCGACGGCTCGCCGGGTCCGCGGCTCAGCGTGAGCGTCGGCGTCGCCGGCGGCGGGCTGCCGGGGGAGACGCCCGAACACCTCCTCGCGCGCGCCGACGCGGCTCTGTACGCCGCCAAGCGCGGTGGGCGCAACCGCGTCGTCGCGGGATCCGCGCCGCCCGCTGCACCGCCCGGAGCACCGTCGTCCGCGCCGCTGCCCGGGCGCGTCGGGGGCGGGCAGTAGCCTCCTGGCGTGGACGAGCTGGACGCACCGCTGTCCGGTCGGCTGCCGGCGCCCGCTGCGGCGCTGCTGGCCAAGGAGCTGGGCCTGGAGACCGTCCGCGACCTGCTGTGGCACCTGCCGCGCCGCTACGCCGAGCGCGGGCAGCTCACGCCGATCCGGCAGCTGACCGCGGGCGACGACGTGACGATCGTGGCGCAGGTGGTCCGCACCTCGCCCCCGCGGCGGATGCGCAACCGCGACGGCGCTCTGATGCAGGTCACCCTGGGTGACGGCCGCGACACCGTCAGCCTGACGTTCTTCGCGCGCAGCGTGCGTCAGTTCGCCCACCACGAGCGCCAGCTGCGTGAGGGCCGGCAGGTCCTCGCCTCCGGGCGCGTGGAGGTCTTCAACGGTTCCTGGCAGCTCGCCCGGCCCGACTACCAGCCCCTGGACGACGGCTCCGAGGACGTCGCGGCCCTCGCCGACCGCCCCATCCCGCTCTACCCGGCCACCGGCAAGGCCCCCAGCTGGAAGATCGCCAAGGCCGTGCAGACGGTGCTCGGCGCCACCGCGCAGGTGCCCGACGTCCTGCCGCCCGAGGTCGTCGCGCAGGCGGAGCTGCTCAGCCCGCTGGAGGCGCTGCGGGCCGTGCACACACCCCGCGACCGCGCCGACGTCGCCCGCGGGCAGCGCCGCCTGCGCTACGAGGAGGCCTTCGTCCTGCAGACCGCGCTGGCGCAGCGGCGGGCCAGCACCGCGCGCGAGCGCGCCGTGGCGCGGGTGCGCCGCCCCGACGGCCTGGCCGCCGCCTTCGACGCGCGCCTGCCGTTCCCGCTGACCGGCGCCCAGGCGCGCGTGGGCGAGGAGATCACCGCCGACCTCGCCCGCGAGAAGCCCATGCAGCGGCTGCTGCAGGGCGACGTCGGCTCCGGCAAGACCCTCGTCGCGCTGCGGGCGATGCTCACCGTCGTCGACGGTGGCGGGCAGGCCGCGCTGCTGGCGCCCACCGAGGTGCTCGCCTCCCAGCACCTGCGCTCCACCACCGCCGCCCTGGGTGACCTCGCCGCCGGCGGCCTGCTGGGCGGGCACGAGCTCGCCACCCGCGTGGTGCTGCTGACCGGCTCGATGGGCGCCGCCGCCCGCCGCGAGGCGCTGCTGGCCGCCGCGAGCGGCGAGGCGGGCATCGTCATCGGCACCCACGCCCTGCTGCAGGAGCACGTCGCCTTCGCCGACCTCGGCCTCGTCGTGGTCGACGAGCAGCACCGCTTCGGCGTGGAGCAGCGCGACGCGCTGCGCGCCAAGGCCTCCAGCGTGCCGCACCTGCTCGTGATGACCGCCACGCCCATCCCGCGCACCGTCGCCATGACCGTCTTCGGCGACCTGGAGACCTCCGTGCTCGACGAGCTGCCGCCCGGGCGCGCCGAGGTCACCACCGTCGCCGTGCCGATGCAGAACGAGACGTGGGTGGACCGCGTCTGGCAGCGGGTGGCCGAGGAGGCCGCCCTGGGCCGACAGGCGTACGTGGTGTGCGCGCGCATCGACGGCGACGACCGGGGCGCGCAGCCCGACGACGGCGGCGGCGAGGAGCCGCCACCGGAGGACGGCGAGAAGCGCCGCCCGCCCCTGGCCGTCGCCGAGGTCGTCGAGATCGTGCGGAGCCACCCCGCCACGGCGCACCTGCGCACCGAGGTCCTGCACGGGCGCCTGGCCCCGGCCGACAAGGACGACGTGATGCGCCGCTTCGCCGCCGGCGAGGTGGACGTCGTCGTGTCCACCACCGTCGTCGAGGTCGGGGTGGACGTGCCCAACGCCAGCGTCATGGTCGTCGTGGACGCCGACCGCTTCGGCGTCTCCCAGCTGCACCAGCTGCGCGGGCGCATCGGCCGCGGCGGCCTGCCCGGCACCTGCCTGCTGATGACCGAGGTGGCCGCGGGCTCGCCGGCCGGGCAGCGGCTGTCGGCGCTGGTCGCCACCCGCGACGGCTTCGAGCTGGCCCGCCTGGACCTGGAGCAGCGCCGCGAGGGCGACGTGCTGGGCGCCGCGCAGTCCGGCCGCCGCTCCTCGCTGCGCCTGCTGGGCGTGCTCAAGGACGCCGACGTCATCGCCGACGCCCGTGCCGCGGCGAGCGCGCTGGTCGCCGACGACCCCGACCTGCACCACCACCCCGCGCTGGCCGCCGCCGTCGCCGACCGCGTCAGCGGCGAGACCGAGCGCTTCCTCGAGCGCGCGTGAACGTGCCCCGCGGCGGCTCGGGCGGTGCCGGCGACCCGGTGGTGCTGGAGCTGGACGACCTCGTCGTCGGCTACGGGCGCCCCGTCTGCGCGCCGGTGAGCGTGCGCGTCGCCGCCGGCGAGGCCGTCTGCCTCGTCGGGGCCAACGGCGCCGGCAAGTCCACGGTGCTGCGCGCCGCCGCCGGGCTGCTGGAGCCCCTCGCCGGTGAGGTGAGGATGCGCGGCGAGGTCGTCGACGAGCGCCGCGCCGCGTTCCGCCGCGAGGTCGCCTCCGTGTTCGACGAGGACGCCTGGTTCGGTGAGCTCTCGGTGGCCGAGCACCTGGAGCTGGTGGCGCGCGGGCACGGCGTGCGCGACGCGCAGGCCGTCGTCGACGCCGAGCTGGAGCGCCAGCGGCTGACCGGGGCGGCCGACCAGCTGCCGGTGTCGCTGTCCAGCGGGCAGAAGCGCCGCCTGCTGCTGGCCGCCGCGCTGGTGCGGCCGCGGGCGCTGCTGCTGCTGGACGAGCCGGAGCAGCGGCTGGACCCGCCGGGCCGCGAGGCGCTCGCCGAGCGGCTGGCCGCCGAGCGCGACGCGGGCACCGCCCTGCTGGTCGCCACCCACGACGTCGTGCTGCTGCGCCGTCTCGCCGACCGCGCGGTGGTCGTGGACGACGCGCCCGCGGGGGAGGGCGCGGGCGCTGCGGCCGCCTGCCGCGTGGTCGACGCGCAGGAGGCGGCGCGCGTCGTGAGCGCCCCGGTCCGGTGACGGCCGCGCCTGCGCTGCCCGGTCCCGCCGCCGGTGCGCCGCTGCCGGGGCGGCGCGATCTGGTGCGCGAGGTGGCACCGGCCCGTTCCGCGCGCGGTCTGCGCGCCACCGTCACGGACGCCTACACGACCGTGCTGCAGGCCGGCATCGCCGCGCTGCTGCTGCTGGGCGCCAGTTCCTCGCTGCGCGGTGCCCTGCAGCGGGGTCTGGCCGCACCCGGTGGCGGGCCGGGGCCGACGCCGAGCGTCCCGGCCGTCCTGACCTGCGCGGGTCTGGCCTGCTGCGTGCTCTTGGTGGTCCTGGCGGCGCTGTGCCGGCTGGGGCCGGTGAGCCTGAGCGCTCCGCGCACCGCCTGGTGGGCGTCCCTGCCGGTGCCGCGCGAGCAGCTGCTCCGCCCGGTGCTGCGGGGGCGGGCCCTGCTGGCGGCCGCGGTGGGCTCCCTCGTCGTGGCGTGGGCGGTCTCGCTCGCGCTGGGCGTGGCCGGGGACCTCACCACCGCGGCGCTGCCGGCGCTGGCGGGCGGGGCCGTGCTGGGGGCGGCGAGCGCCGCCGCGGGTTACGTGCTGGTGGCCGGGCTCGCCGTGCGCGGGGAGGTGGAGGCCCTGCTGCGCACCGCCACCGCCCTGGACGCGGCCGCCGTCGGGATCGTGCTGGCGCTGGCCGCCGGGGCGGTGGCCGGGGTGCCGGTGGACGCCGTGCCCCCCTCCGCGCTGGCGGTGCCGGCCGCCTGTGCCGCCGGTGCGGCCGCGCTCGTGCTGGCGGGCGCGGGCCGCCGCCACCTGCGCGACGCCGGCCGCACCCCCTCGGCCTCCCTGCGGCGCGGGGCGGCGCGGCTGGAACGGCTGACGGCGTCCGTGCTCCAGGTCGACGTGCGCGAGCTGGGCCGGGCGCTGGCCGCCGACGGCCCCGGGCGGGTGCGTCCCGGGCGCCGCCCGGCCGGGGCTCGCGCGCCCCGGGTGCGTGGCCCGGCCGGTGCGGTGCTGACCGCGGACGCGCTGCTGCTGCGCCGCCAGCCGCGCCGCCTGGTGACGGCCGCGGTGCTGGCACTGGTGCCGTTCGTCGTGGCCGCCGGCACCTCGGCGCACCGCGGCGCCGCGGCGGTCCTGCTCTGGGCGGCCGGGTACGCGGCGGCCACCGCGCTGGCCGAGGCGGTGCGCGGCGGCGCCCTGGCCCCCGCGGCGGCACGCGCCCTGCCGATCTCCGCCGGGCGGCTGGTGGCGGTGCGGTGGCTGCCCGTCGCGGCGGCGAGCGCGCTGTGGGGGGCGGTGGCGGTGCCGCTGGTGGCCACCACGTCCGGGCTGGTGCACGCCGGGGCGGGTACCGGGTGGGCGTCCTGGGCGCTGCTGGGCGCGCTGGCCGGCCCCGGCTGGGCGTCGGCGGCCGTGCGCGGGGCCCTGCGGCCCGACCCCGACTTCGCCCGCCCGGCGATCGCCACGCCGGCCGGCCCGGTCTCCCCGGGCGTGGCCGCGGCGGTCACCACGGGCCCGGACCTCGCGGCGGTGGCCACCCTGCCGGTGCTGCTCGCCCTGCTGGCGCGCGGCGCACCGGGAGCGGCGCTGGCCGGGCAGTTGGCGGTGACGGCCCTGGTGGTCGTGGTGGGGTGGGCCTACGCCGCGCACCGCGCGCGGCGGCTGTCGTGACGCGCGCGGTGCGCGCGGGGGAGGGGGCACGGTGACGCGCATCGTGGCGGGCGCCGCCGGTGGCCGGCGGCTGAGGGTGCCGCCGGGGGAGACGACCCGGCCCACCAGCGACCGGGTGCGCGAGGCGCTGTTCTCCGCCCTGGACGCGGCCGGGGCGGTGGACGGCGCGCGCGTGCTGGACCTGTACGCCGGCTCCGGGGCCCTGGGCCTGGAGGCCGCCAGCCGCGGCGCGCGCGAGGTGGTGCTCGTCGAGGTGGCGCGGGCGGCCGCGCAGACCGCCCGCGCCAACGCCGCCGCCCTGGGCCTGCCGGGCGTGCGCGTGGAGCACGAGCGCGCCGAGCGCTTCCTCGCCGGCCCCCGCGCCGCGGACGGGGCCGGCTGGGACCTGGTGCTGGTGGACCCGCCGTACGCCGTGGACGAGGAGGCGCTGGCGGGCGTGCTCGCCGTGCTCGCCCCGCTGCTGGCCGACGGTGCCACCGTGGTGGTGGAGCGCTCGTCGCGCAGCCCCGAGCCGCGCTGGCCAGCGGCCTGGCCCGCGGCGCGCCGGCGGCGCTACGGGGAGACGAGCGTGTGGACCGTGCACCTGGACGGGCCGGGCGGCTAGCGTGCCGCGCGTGTCCGACGCGACCACGGAACCGGCTGGTGCGGTGCGCCGCTGCGTGTGCCCCGGCAGCTTCGACCCGGTGACCCTGGGCCACGTCGACGTCGTGCTGCGCGCGGCGGACCTGTTCGACGTGGTGCACGTGGGCGTCGCCGTCAACCCGGCCAAGCAGGGCCTGTTCAGCGGCGCCGAGCGCGTGGAGCTCGTGCGCGCCGCGCTGGACGCCGCCGGGGGCGAGCGGGCCGCGCGGGTGGTGGTGGAGGAGTTCTCCGACGGCCTGCTCGTCGAGCACTGCCGGCGCCTGGGGGCCCGCGTGGTCGTCAAGGGCCTGCGCGGGGGCACCGACTACGCCTACGAGCTGCCGATGGCGCTGATGAACCGCCACCTGGCGGGGGTGGAGACGCTCTTCCTCGTCGGCGACCCCCGCTTCGAGCACGTCTCCTCCAGCCTGGTCAAGGAGGTCGCCCGCCACGGCGGCGACGTCTCGGGCCTGGTGCCGGAGCCGGTGCGCGGGGCGCTGCTGCGCCGCCTGGGCGGGCCGGTGGGGGAGGATGACCCGCGACCGCCGCGAGGCGCGGCCGGTGGACCCTCTGGAGGCAGGTAGTCGTGGAAGTGCACGAGAAGCTCGGTGAGCTCGCCGCGCTCGTGTCGGGGGCGCGCGCGGTGCCCCTGTCGTCGTCCGTGGTCGTGGACCGCGAGCAGCTGCTCCGGCTCGTCGCGGAGGTGCGGCGCCTGCTGCCGGCGGAGGTCCAGCAGGCCGGCGACGTGCTGGCCCAGCGCGACGAGGTCCTCGAGGCGGCGCGCGCGGAGTCCGAACGGGTGCTCTCGCAGGCGCGCGCGCAGGCCGAGGAGCTCACCGAGTCCCAGGCCGTCACGCGCGCCGCCCGCGAGCGCGCCGAGCACATCGTGGCCACGGCCCGCGAGGAGGCCAAGCGGTTGCGGCTGGACGCCGACGCCTGGTGCGACGGCAAGCTCGGCGACTTCGAGGAGGAGCTGGAGCGCCTGCAGCAGCAGGCCCGCCGCGGGCGGGACCGGCTGAAGGTGCGCGCCCCCGAGCAGGACGGGGCGGTCGCCGAGGAGCCCCGGGACGCTCCCGCGGCCGCCGGGGCGCACCCGGCACCGCGCCCCGCACAGGAGGGCTGAGCGCTCCGGGACCACCCGGCGGGGTGCGATTCGGTACCGGGCGCCCTGCTCGGTTACCCTTGACCCCGGCCTCGACGCCGGTGAGCGCCACCACCCCTCGGCACCCGTGCCGTCAGGGTGGGGACGACCACGGGCGGCGGGGCCGCGTGGTGCTCCGATGCGGCACCCGCGTGGTGCTCCGAGCGTGAGAGGCAGGACGAGTGGTCAAGGTGCAGGAGGGTCGGCTGGACCCCGGCGCCCCGCTGGTGCTGTCCACCCACGAGCTGGGCCGTCGCCCGGGCACGATGCGCACGCTGCGGCGCACGGTCCCGGCCCCGGCGGACCTGGGCATCGCCGTGATCGGCGTCCCCGAGGGCAGCGACCTCGAGCTGGACCTGCGGATGGAAGCGGTCATGGAGGGCGTGCTGGTCTCCGGCACCGTCCGCGGCCGGGCCGTGGGCGAGTGCGTGCGCTGCCTGACCGAGGTGACCGAGGACGTCGAGGTCGAGGTCCAGGAGCTGTTCGCCTACCCCGGCAAGACGCCCGCCGAGGTCGGCGAGGACGACGACGAGGTCCGCGAGGTCGCCCCCGGCGAGCTCATCGACCTCGAGCCCGCGGTGCGCGACGCGGTCGTGCTGGAGCTGCCGTTCCAGCCCGAGTGCGACGGCCCGTGCCAGCAGGACTACGAGATCGGCGTCTCCGAGCGCACGCCCGGCGGCGCCGAGGACACCGAAGAGCCGGCGGACCCCCGGTGGGCCGCCCTGCAGGGCCTGCTCGAGCAGCAGCCCGGCCAGACCCCGTCCGACCCGAGAGAGAAGAGCTGACCGTGGCCGTCCCGAAGCGGAAGATGTCCCGCAGCAACACGCGGTCGCGCCGCGCCCAGTGGAAGGCGTCCGAGGAGACGCTGACCCGCACCGTGCAGCGCGGCCAGGTCGCCTACCAGCGCCCGCACACCGCGCGCGTCGTGACCGACTCCGCCGGCACCCCCCTGTACCTGGAGTACAAGGGCCGCAAGGTCAAGGACCTCTGAGCTGACCGCTCAACAGGACCGCGCCACCCGGTCGGGCGACGTCCCCGACGTCGCCCGGCTGGTGGGTGCCCTCGGCGTCGACATCGACGCCGACCTGCTCGTGCAGGCGCTGACGCACCGCTCGTACGCGTACGAGCACGGTGGTCTGCCGACCAACGAGCGCCTGGAGTTCCTCGGCGACTCCGTCCTGGGGCTCGTCGTGACCGACAGCCTGTACCACCGCCACCCGGACGTCTCCGAGGGCCGGCTGGCGAAGCTGCGCGCGGCGGTCGTGAACTCCCGCGCGCTGGCCGAGATCGCCCGCGGTCTGGACCTCGGCGCCCACGTGCGCCTGGGCAAGGGCGAGGAGACCACCGGCGGGCGGGACAAGTCCTCCATCCTCGCCGACACCATGGAGGCGGTCATCGGTGCCGCCTACCTGTCGCTGGGGCTGGAGGCTGCGCGCGAGTTCGTGCTGCGCCTGACCGCGGGCGTGCTGGAGTCCTCCGAGCGCCTGGGCGCCGGCACCGACTGGAAGACGGCCCTGCAGGAGCTGACCGCCGCCTCCGGGCTGGGCGTGCCCTCCTACGCGATCACCGACTCCGGCCCGGACCACGCCAAGAGCTTCGCCGCCGACGCCGTCGTCGGCGGCACCGCCTTGGGCCACGGCGAGGGGCGCAGCAAGAAGGAGGCCGAGCAGAAGGCCGCCGCGACCGCCGTGCAGGCGCTGCAGGAGGCGCAGGCCGCGCACGCCGCCCGCACGCAGGGCTGAGCGGGGCGTGCCCGAGCTCCCCGAGGTCGAGGTCGTGCGCCGCGGCCTGGCCCGCTGGGTCGCCGGCCGCCGCGTGCGCGAGACGCACCTGCTGCACCCGCGGGTGGCGCGCCGCCACGTCGCCGGCCCCGCCGACGCCGTGGCCCGCCTGGACGGGACCGTCCTCGCCGACGCCGTGCGCCGCGGCAAGTACCTGTGGCTGCCGCTGGTGGACCCGCTGCGTGGCGCGGCCGCCGAGGCGCTCGTGGTGCACCTGGGGATGAGCGGCCAGCTGCTCGTGGAGGCCGAGGACGCCCCGGAGGAGAAGCACCTGCGCGCCCGCTGGCGCTTCGACGGCTCCCGCACCCCGGACGGCGCGGCGGGCACGGAGCTGCGGTTCGTGGACCAGCGCACCTTCGGCGGCCTCGCCGTCGTCCCCCTGGTGCCCACCCCCGACGGCGGCCCCGGCGGGCTGGGCGAGGACCCGGGCGCCGCGTGGGGCCCGTTCCTGCCCGCGCCGGTCGCGCACATCGCCCGCGACCCGCTGGACCCCGCCTTCGACGACGCCGCGTTCGCCCGGCGGCTGCGCGAGCGCACCACCGGCCTCAAGCGCGCCCTGCTGGACCAGGCGCTGATCTCCGGGGTCGGCAACATCTACGCCGACGAGGCCCTGTGGCGCGCTCGCCTGCACTACGCCCGGCCCACCCGCACGCTGCGCGCCGCGCAGGTGGAGGTGCTGCTGGCCGGGTTGCGCGAGGTGATGACGGCGGCGCTGGCCGCGGGCGGCACGAGCTTCGACGCCCTGTACGTCAACGTCAACGGCGCCAGCGGGTACTTCGACCGCTCCCTGGCGGTGTACGGGCAGGCGGGGCGGCCGTGCCCGCGGTGCGGCACGCCGGTGCGGCGCGACGCCTTCATGAACCGTTCGTCGTTCACCTGCCCGGCGTGCCAGCCGGCACCGCGCACCCCGGCCGCCTGACCGCCCCCGCGACCCGCTGGCCCCTCACCCCGGGCGCAGCTCCGTCCACGTCTCGGTGACGCCGGGCAGCGCGGTCACGGAGGTGCCGGTGAGCTCCTCGACGAGTCCGAAGAGCCACCCCTCGGTGTCCGCGCGCGGTGCCGCCTCGTACGGCGACGGTGCGCCCTCGTCCACGACCACCTCGCCCTCGCTGATCACCAGCAGCCGTGACGTGTGCCCGGTGTCGGCGGCCTCGAGCACGTAGGTGTCGGTGGTCCCCGAGTACAGGACGGCCAGCGCCCGCTCGCCCCCGCTGCTCGCAGCCAGGGACTCGGGCACCTGCTCCAGCGCCGCCGCCGCGAAGTGCACGTGCAGCAGGCCGTCGCGCACCGCGGCGGCCACGGGGAACCCCTCGAACACCTGCGAGGTGCCCGCCCCCGCGCTGAACCCGGGCGGCAGCGACTCCAGGCCCCCGGTGGCGAACAGGTCGGCTCCGTTCCAGCTCACCGGGGCATCCTGCCCGCCGTCGCGCCCCTACGCTGCCCGTCGTGGACACCTCGACCGCGGCGGGCGGGACGCCCCCGGTGCCCGAGCGGTTGACCGTCTTCGTCTCCGGCGACGTGCAGGGCGTCGGCTTCCGCTGGTGGACGCGTTCGCAGGCCCTGGAGCTCGGCCTGTCCGGGCGGGCCGTCAACAAGAGCGACGGACGCGTCGAGGTCGTCGCCGAGGGCCCGGCGCGGCGGCTGGAGGAGCTGCTGGAGCGCCTGCGCGAGCAGCCCAGCGCGCACGAGCGACCGGGCCGGGTCACCGCCGTCGTCGCCCACCGCACCGCCGCCCGCGGCGTCAGCGGCTTCACCACGCGCTGAGCGTCCCCACCGCGCGGCGTCCCGGGCGGGGCCCGGGGCGAAGTTAGGCTCCTTGCCCGTGCACCTGAAGACCCTCACCCTCAAGGGGTTCAAGTCGTTCGCGTCGGCGACGACGCTGCGGCTGGAGCCGGGCATCACGTGCGTGGTCGGCCCGAACGGCTCGGGCAAGTCCAACGTCGTGGACGCTCTGACCTGGGTGATGGGGGAGCACAGCGCCAAGAGCCTGCGCGGCGGCAAGATGGAGGACGTCATCTTCGCCGGCACCACCGGCCCGGCCGGGCGCGCCGCGCTGGGCCGCGCGGAGGTCAGCCTCACCATCGACAACTCCGACGGGGCCCTGCCCATCGAGTACGCCGAGGTGACGATCACCCGGACGATGTTCCGCACCGGCGGCTCCGAGTACGCGATCAACGGCGCGCAGTGCCGCCTGCTGGACGTGCAGGAGCTGCTCAGCGACTCCGGCATCGGCCGCGAGATGCACGTCATCGTCGGGCAGGGCCAGATCGACGCGGTGCTGCACGCCTCCCCCGAGGAGCGGCGCGCGTTCGTGGAGGAGGCCGCCGGCGTCCTGAAGCACCGCCGCCGCAAGGAGAAGGCGCTGCGCAAGCTCGACGCGATGGAGGGCAACCTCACCCGCGTCGCCGACCTGGTCACCGAGATCCGCCGGCAGCTCAAGCCCCTGGGCCGGCAGGCCGAGGCGGCCCGGCGCGCGCAGGTCGTGCAGGCCGACCTGCGCGACGCGCGCCTGCGGCTGCTCGCCGACGACCTCGTGCAGGCCACCAGCTCGCTGCAGCGCGAGGAGGCCGACGAGGCCGCGCTGCAGCAGCGCCAGCAGCGGGTGGAGGCCGAGCTGGCCGAAGCCACCGGCCGGTTGCGCGCCGCGGAGGCCGCCGCCGCGGCCGCCGCCCCCGACCTCGCCCGCGCCGTGGAGACCCACCACCGCCTGCAGGCCCTGGCCGAGCGGCTGCGCGGCGTGCGGGCGCTGGCCGCCGAGCGCCTGCGGCTGCTGGCCGCCGAGACCGACGAGCAGACCGGCCGGCGCGACCCGGAGGAGCTGTCCGCCGCGGCCGCGCGGGTGCGCGCGGAGGAGGCCGAGCTGACCGGCAGGGTCGCCGAGCACCGCGCCGCCCTGGACGACGTGCTGGCCCGCCGGGCCGAGGCCGACCGCGCCGCCGCCGAGGAGGACCGCCGGGTGGCCGCCGCGCTGCGCGCCGCCGCCGACCGGCGCGAGGGCCTGGCCCGCCTGGGCGGGCAGGTCGCCGCCGCGCGCAGCCGAGTGGAGGCCGCCGAGGCCGAGCTGGAGCGCCTGTCCGGTGCGCTGGCGGACGCCGAGCAGCGCCGCGAGCGCGCCCGCTCGGACTTCTCCGCCCTGGAGACCCAGGTCGCCGGCGTCGAGGAGGGCGAGGAGGGCCTGGACGCCGAGCACGAGGCCGCCGCCGCCGCGCTCGCCGACGCGGAGGGCGCCTGCGAGGCCGCCCGCGCCGAGGAGCGCGCCGCCGCGCAGGAGCGGGCCGGCTGGGCCGCGCGCAAGGAGGCCCTGGAGATCGGGCTGGCGCGCGGCGACGGCGCCGGGGCGCTGCTGGCCGCCGGGCCCGCCGTGTCCGGGGTGCTGGGTTCGGTGGCGGCGCTGCTGGAGGTGGAGAGCGGCTGGGAGCAGGCCGTGGCCGCCGCGCTCGGTGCGGCCGCCGACGCCGTGGTCCTGGCCGGCCCGGCCGAGGCGGTCGCCGCGATCGAGCACCTGCGCGCCGAGGACGCCGGGCGCGCCGGGATGGTCCTGGCCGGGGCTGGTGCACCCCCCACCACCCCCGCCGAGGACCCCGCCGCCGGCGCCCTGCCCGAGGGGGCCCGCCCCGCGCTGGCGCTGCTGAAGGCCCCCGCCGAGCTGGCCGGGGCGCTGGCGCGGCTGCTCGGCGACGTCGTGGTCGTCGCCGACCTGGGCACGGCCCGCGCCGTGGTCGCCGCCCGGCCCGACCTGGTCGCCGCCACCCGCGACGGCGACGTGCTCTCCACCCACCGCGCGGCGGGCGGTTCCGCCTCGGCGCCCAGCCTGCTGCAGGTGCAGGCCGCCGTGGACGAGGCCACCGACGCCCTCAGCGCCGCCGAGCACCGCCTGCAGCGCGCCCAGTTCGCCCTCACCGGCGCCCAGCACGCTCGTGAGCAGGCCGCCGACCGGGTCGAGGCGGTCCTGGAGCGCCTGCACGAGAACGACGCGCGGATGAACGCCGTCGCCGAGCAGCTGGCCCAGCTGGGTGCCGCGGTGCGCGCCGCGGCCGCCGAGGCCGAGCGCACGCTCGCCACCCGCACCCAGGTCGCCGAGCGCCTCGAGGCCGACCGCGCCCAGCTCGCCGAGCTCGGCGAGCGCCACGAGGCCGCCTCCGCCGCCCCCGACGACGACGACACCGCCACCTCCACCGACGAGCGCGACCGCCTGGCCGAGCACGCCCGGTCCCTGGGCCGCGCCGAGACGGAGGCGCGCCTGGCGCTGCGCACCACCGAGGAGCGCGCCCGCGCCCTGGCCGGCCGCGCCGACGCCCTGGAGCGGCAGGCCGCCGAGGAGCTGCGCGCGCGGGAGCGGGCCGCGGCCCGCCGCGCCCGGCGGGCCGAGCAGGCCCGCGTCGCCACCGGTGTGCGCGAGGGTGCCGACCGGGCCCTGGCGCACTGGGAGACCTCCGCCGCCGAGGCGTCGCGGCTGCGCGAGGCGGCCGAGGCGGCCCGCGCCCGCTTCGAGGAGGAGGTGGGCACCGCCCGCCGCGCCGTCGAGGCGCTCACGGCCGAGCAGCACCGCCTGGGCGACTCCCGGCACGCCGACGAGGTCGCGCGCGCCCAGCAGCGCTGGCGCATCGAGGCGCTGCGCACCCGGGCGGTCGAGGAGCTGGGCACCGACCCCGACGTCCTGGTCGCCGAGTTCGGCCCCGACCAGCTCGTGCCGCCGTCCCCGCCGGCGCCCGGAGACCCCGAGCCCGACGAGCCGCCGCAGCCGCGCCCCTACGTGCGCGCCGAGCAGGACAAGCGCCGCCGCGCCGCCGAGCGGGCCCTGGCGCAGCTGGGCACGGTCAACCCGCTCGCGCTGGAGGAGTACGCGGCGATGGAGGAGCGCCACGCCTTCCTCGTCACCCAGTCCGAGGACCTGAAGAAGTCCCGCAAGGACCTGCTGGACATCGTCAAGGAGGTGGACGAGCGCGTCGAGCGGGTCTTCTCCGAGGCGTTCGCGGACGTCTCCGCCCAGTTCGAGCAGGTCTTCCCGCGCCTGTTCCCCGGCGGTGAGGGCCGCCTGGTGCTGACCGACCCGCGCGACATGCTCGCCACCGGCATCGAGGTGGAGGCGCGCCCGGCCGGCAAGAAGGTCAAGCGGCTGTCGCTGCTGTCCGGCGGGGAGCGCTCGCTGGCCGCGGTGGCGCTGCTCGTGGCGATCTTCCGCGCCCGCCCCAGCCCCTTCTACGTCCTGGACGAGGTCGAGGCCGCGCTGGACGACGCGAACCTGTCGCGGCTGATCACCCTGTTCGAGGAGCTGCGCGCCTCCAGCCAGCTCATCGTCATCACGCACCAGAAGCGCACCATGCAGATCGCCGACGCCCTGTACGGGGTGACGATGCGCGGCGACGGCATCAGCACCGTCGTCAGCCAGCGGCTGCGCGAGGCCGCACCGGCCTGACGGGGACCGTTCCCGGAACCCGCGGGCCGGTGCCACCGGGAACCGGGTGGTGACGCATCTGCGAAGGGTTGGTCACGGAGCGGCAACATCGTCGTGGCGCGGTGGTGCACCCGGGACGCGCGGGGCACTGTTGTCCTCGTGGTGATGACGACGCTGATCGTGACGTTCTTCCTCGTGGTGGGACTCGCGCTGGCGGTCCTGCTCTCCGTCGCCGCGCCGCCCATGCGCGCCCGGGGCAGCCGGCTCCAGGCTCGCCTGGACGCCCTCGCGGCCCGCTGGACGCCGGTGCTGCTGCGCGCCGCCGCCCGGGCCCGCGCCCGCGCCCGCGCGCACGCCGAGCACCTCGCCCACCGCCTGGCGGCGCACCGGGCCCGCCCGGGCGACGAGGCCGAGGCCGCCCGCGCCCGCTGACGCGCACCTGACGCGCGGCTCCGCGCCCGACGCGCCGGGACGGCCGGCGGACGCCGCCGCACGGGTCTGGGAGGATCGGCCCCCGTGGGAACCCTCGACATCCTCATCGGCGTCGCCGTCCTGATCGCCCTCGCGGCGGTCGGTGCCGTCGCGGGCCTGGTGCGCCCGCGGCGGCGCCGCTCCTCGCTGCCGCCGCGCGCGGGGGAGCAGGCCGGCCGCTCCAGCCTCGGCCCGCGATCGGACACCGACCCCCTGCCCGGGGTCGGGGACGACGCGGAGGTGCCCCGCGACTCGCCCAGCCGCGCCGTGGACGTCGTGGAGCTGCCCGAGGAGCCCGCCGGCCCCCTCACCGAGCGGCCCGAGTCCGCCGTCGGGCGCCTGGTCCGGCTGCGCGAGCGGCTGGCGCGCTCCAACTCCGCCCTGGGCCAGGGCCTGCTGGCGCTGCTCTCGCGCGACACCCTCGACGAGTCCACCTGGGAGGAGGTCGAGGAGACGCTGCTGCTGGCGGACGTCGGTGTCGGCCCCACCACCGAGATCGTCGACCACCTGCGCGAGCGGGTGCGGGTGCTCGGCACCCGCGAGCCGGCCCAGCTGCGGGAGCTGCTGCGCGAGGAGCTGCTGGCGGCCATCGGCCCCGACGTGGACCGCTCCCTGGCCACGCAGCGCCACGGGGACCGACCCGCGGTCGTCCTCGTGGTGGGCGTCAACGGCACCGGCAAGACCACCACCGTCGGCAAGCTCGCCCGGGTGCTCGTCGCCGAGGACAAGGACGTGGTGCTGGGCGCCGCCGACACCTTCCGCGCCGCGGCGGCCGAGCAGCTGGCCACCTGGGGCGAGCGCGTCGGCGTGCCCACGGTGCGCTCCGAGCGCGACGGCGCCGACCCCGCCTCGGTCGCCTTCGACGCCGTCAAGGCCGGTGCGGAGGCCGGTGCCGACGTCGTCCTGGTGGACACCGCCGGGCGCCTGCAGAACAAGGCCGGGCTCATGGACGAGCTGGGCAAGGTCAAGCGGGTCGTGGAGCGCCACGGCCCCGTGGACGAGGTGCTGCTCGTGCTGGACGCCACCACCGGGCAGAACGGGCTGCGCCAGGCGGCGGTCTTCTCCGAGGTCGTGCAGGTCACCGGCATCGTGCTGACCAAGCTGGACGGCACCGCCAAGGGCGGCATCGTCGTGGCCGTGCAGCGCCAGCTGGGCGTGCCGGTGAAGCTGATCGGCCTGGGGGAGGGCCCGGACGACCTGGCGCCCTTCGAGGCCGAGGCGTTCGTGGACGCGCTGCTGTCCTGACCCGACCCACCACCGGCCGCCCCCCCGGCCCGCACCACCGGCCCGCACCACCGGCCCGCACCACCGGCCCCGTCGCACCCCGTGCGGCGGGGCCCTTCGCGTCCGGGGCGCGTAACACGAAGTTCACACGGCTGCCGGGCTCGTCACCGGTGCGAAACACGCGGTGGACGCGGGTGTAACAGGGCGGGTCCACGGTTGCTCCCGTTCCACCGACCAGCCCCGCCGCGCACCTCGCGGCGACCCCGTCCCCCCGCCGGCACGCGCCGGCCTCGCGGAAGGCCCCGTTGCCCATGGATACCGGTGACACCGCCTGGGTCCTCACCAGCGCCTCGTTCGTGCTGCTGATGACCCCCGGCCTCGCGCTCTTCTACGGCGGCATGGTCCGCGCCAAGAGCGTCCTGAACATGATGATGATGAGCTTCGGCGCCCTCGGCCTGATCGGGGTCCTGTGGGTGCTGTACGGCTATTCGATGGCGTTCGGGAACGACGTCGGCGGCGGCCTGCTGGGCGACCCGTTCGAGCACCTGGGTCTGAACGGCCTGCTGGGCGAGGACAACCTGTCCGCCACCCTGCCCGGCATGGCGTTCGTCGGCTTCCAGGCCGCCTTCGCCATCCTCGCCGTCGCCCTGATCTCCGGCGCCATCGCCGACCGCGCCAAGTTCGGCGCGTGGATGGTCTTCGCCGGCGTGTGGGCCACGATCGTGTACTTCCCCGTGGCGCACTGGGTCTTCGCCTTCGACAACGACGACGCCGGCGTCGTGGGCGGCTGGATCGCCAACGGCATCGAGGCCATCGACTTCGCCGGCGGCACCGCCATCCACATCAACGCCGGCGCCGCCGCCCTCGCCCTCGTGCTCGTCCTGGGCAACCGCAAGGGCTTCGGCCGCGAGCCGATGCGCCCGCACAACCTGCCGATGGTCATGCTGGGCGCCGGGCTGCTGTGGTTCGGCTGGTTCGGCTTCAACGCCGGCTCGGCCGTCTCCTCCGGCAACACGGCCGCCGTCGCGTGGGTCAACACCCTGGTGGCCACCTCCGCCGCGATCCTGGGCTGGCTGCTCACCGAGCGGTTCCGCGACGGGCACGCCACCTCCCTGGGCGCCGCCTCCGGCGCCGTCGCCGGCCTGGTCGCCATCACCCCGGCCTGCGCGGCCGTCAACCCGATCGGCGCCATCGTGATCGGCGTCCTCGCCGGCGTCCTGTGCGCCCTGGCCGTGGGCCTGAAGTACAAGCTCGGCTACGACGACTCCCTCGACGTCGTCGGCGTGCACCTCGTCGGTGGCCTGTGGGGCACGATCGCCGTGGGCTTCCTGGCCACCGCCGACGCCCCCAACGGCGTCGACGGCCTCTTCTACGGCGGCGGCGTGGACCAGCTGTGGCGCCAGGTCGTCGGCGCCCTCGCCGTCCTGGTCTTCTCCTTCGTCGTCACCTGGGTCATCGGCCTGGCGATCCAGAAGACGATGGGCTTCCGCCTGGACGCCGAGGACGAGGCCGTCGGCATCGACACCGTCGAGCACGCCGAGTCCGGCTACGACTGGGGCACCCTCGGCGGCGGCCACCTCGGTGGCGGCGGCGGAGCGCCCCGTCCCGACGCCCGCCGTTCCACCACAGGTTCGTCCTCGGAGGTCTCCGCGTGAAGCTGCTCACCGCCATCATCAAGCCGCACAAGCTCGACGACGTGAAGTCCGCCCTGGAGTCCTACGGGGTGCAGGGCCTGACGATCTCCGAGGCCTCCGGCTACGGCCGCCAGCGCGGCCACACCGAGGTCTACCGCGGTGCGGAGTACACCGTGGACATGGTCCCCAAGGTGCGCGTGGAGGTCCTCGTCGACGACGACGACGTCGACGACCTCGTCGAGGTCGTCGTCAAGAGCGCGCAGACCGGGCGCATCGGCGACGGCAAGGTGTGGACCCAGCACGTGGAGGACGTGGTGCGGGTGCGCACCGGCGAGCACGGGCCGGACGCGCTGTGAGCACCCGTCCCGGCACGACCAGGTCCGCGCGGCCGCGGGGGCGGCGCTGAGCGCCGACCTGCGCACCGAGCGGCTCGCGCTGGCGGTGCGGGCCGGGCGACCCGGCCCGCACCGCCGCGCCGAGCTGGTCCAGCTCGTGGAGTCCCGCCTGCGCGACGTGTGGGACCGCGCCGTCGCCCCGCTGCCGCAGCTGCTCGCCGACCCGGACGGTCCCGCCGGCGCCACCACGGGGCTCGCCCTGGCGTGCGTGGGGTCCCTGGCCCGCGGCGACTGCGGCCCCGCCAGCGACGTCGACCTGGTGCTGCTGCACGACGGGCGCCTGGGCGCCGACGACGTCGCGGCCCTGGCGGACCGCCTCTGGTACCCCCTGTGGGACACCGGGCTGCGCCTGGACCACTCGGTGCGCACGGCGCGCCAGTGCCGCGAGGTCGCCGCCGCGGACCTGACCGCCGCGATCGGGCTGCTGGACCTGCGGGTGGTCGCCGGTGACGGCGGCCTGGTCGCCCGCACCCGCGGGCACCTGCTGGACGACTGGCGGGCCGGTGCCCGGCGGCGCCTGCCGCAGGTGCTGGAGTCGCTGGCCGAGCGCGCCGCCCGGTGCGGTGAGCTGGCGCACCTGCTGGAACCGGACCTGAAGGAGGCCCGCGGGGGCCTGCGCGACGTGGTCGCGCTGCGCGCGCTGGTCGCCACCTGGCTCACCGACCGCCCGCACGGCGCCGTCGACGCAGCGCACGAGGTGCTGCTGGACGTGCGCGACGGGCTCCACGCGTGCACGGGGCGCCCCGGCGAGCGCCTCGTGCTGCCCGAGCAGGACGCCGTGGCGGTCGTCTGCGGCTACGCCGACGCGGACCTCCTGCTGGCCGCGCTGGCGCAGGCCGCCCGCACCGTCTGCGCCGCCGTGGACACCACCGCCCGCCGCGCCCGTCAGTCGGGGCCCTCGCGCCGCTTCCGCGCCGCGGGGCGCCGCCCCCGGCTGCGCTCGCTGGGCCACGGCCTGGTCGAGCACGACGGCGAGGTCGTCCTGGGCGCCGGCGCGGTGCCGGCGCAGGACCCGGTGCTGCCGCTGCGCGCGGCCGCGACCGCCGTGCGCGCGGACCTGCCGCTCTCGCCGGCCACCCTGGAGCACCTCGTCTCCACCTGCCCGCCGCTGCCCGTCCCGTGGCCGTCGGCCGCCCGCGAGGCGCTGCTGGAGCTGCTGGCCGCCGGGCCGGCGCAGGTGCCGGTGTGGGAGCAGCTGGACCAGGTGGGCCTGGTGGAGCGCTGGGTGCCCGAGTGGACGGCCGTGCGCAACCGCCCCCAGCGCAACGCGGTGCACCGCTGGACGGTGGACCGCCACCTCATCGAGACCGCGGTGGCCGCGCGCGCCGCCGTGCGGGACGTGCCGCGCCCGGACCTGCTGCTGCTGGCCTGCCTGCTGCACGACATCGGCAAGGTGGCCGGGTCGCAGGACCACGCCCGCACCGGCGCGCCGCTGGCCCGCCGGGCGTGCGAGCGCGCCGGCCTGGAACCCGCTGACGCGGCGGTGGTGGAGCGCCTCGTCGCCGAGCACCTGACGCTGGTGGACCTGGCCACCCGCCGCGACCCCGACGACCCGCGCACGGTCGAGGCGCTCGTGGCGGCCGTGGACGGGCGCTCGGACGTGCTGGACCTGCTGCGGGCGCTGACCGAGGCCGACGCCCGCGCGGCCGGGCCCGCGGCCTGGTCGCCGTGGCGGGCGCGGCTGGTCGACGACCTGGTGGCCCGGGCGCGCGCCAGCCTGGCGGGGGAGCCGGTGCCCGCCGTGGGCGGCTTCGACCCCGAGGAGCAGGCGCTGGCCGCGGACGTGGCCGCCGGGGGCCCCACCCGCGTGGACGTGCGCGAGGTCGACGGCTTCCTCGTCGTGCGGGTCGTGGCGCGCGACCGCACGGGCCTGTTCGCGGACCTGGCGGGCCTGCTGGCCGGGCACCGCCTGCTGGTGCGCTCGGCCCTGGTGCGCACCCTGGGCGGGGTGGCCGTGGACTCCTGGTGGGTGGAGTCACCCTCCGGCGACGCCCCGGCGGCGGAGCTGCTGCGGCAGGGCCTGGAGCGCATCGCGGCCGGCGACGTCGCCCTGCTGGACCGGCTGGCGGCCCGCGACGCGCGCACCCCCCGGCCCACCGGCGGGGTGCGCGCGCTGGTGGCGCACCCGCGGGTGGTGATCCTGCCCGGCGCCTCCGAGCGGGCCACCGTCCTGGAGGTGCGCGCGGCCGACCGCCCCGGGCTGCTGCACGCGCTGGGGCGGGCGCTGGCCACCGAGGGCGTCGACATCCGCTCCGCGCACGTGGCCACCTACGCCGCCCAGGCGGTGGACACCCTGTACCTGGCCGAGGCGGACGGGCGGCTGCTGACGCCGCCGCGGGTGGCGATGGCGGTGCGCGCGCTGTCGGACGCCGCGGAGGTGCCGGGCTGACGGGCGGGCGGGCTGGCGGGGCCGCGGCGCGCCTCCCGTAGGCTGAGCAGGTGTTCGCCACGCTCTCCGACCGCCTCACCGCGACGTTCAAGTCCCTGCGCGGCAAGGGGCGGCTGTCCGCCGAGGACGTCGACGCGACCGTCCGCGAGATCCGCCGGGCCCTGCTCGACGCCGACGTCGCGCTGCCCGTGGTGCGCGAGTTCACCGCGCAGGTGCGCGAGCGGGCCACCGGCCTGGAGGTCTCCCAGGCCCTGAACCCGGCCCAGCAGGTCGTCAAGATCGTCAACGAGGAGCTCGTGGCGATCCTCGGCGGCGAGACCCGCCGGCTGCGCTTCGCGAAGAACCCCCCGACGGTGATCATGCTGGCCGGCCTGCAGGGCGCCGGCAAGACCACCCTGGCGGGCAAGCTGGGCCGCTACCTCAAGCACAACGGGCACCGCCCGCTGCTGGTGGCCTGCGACCTGCAGCGCCCCAACGCGGTGAACCAGCTGCAGATCACCGGTGAGCGCGCCGGGGTGGACGTCTTCGCCCCCGAGCCCGGCAACGGCGTCGGCGACCCCGTCGCGGTGGCCCGCGCCAGCGTCGAGCACGCCCGCCACCACCACCACGACGTCGTCGTCGTGGACACCGCCGGCCGCACCGGCGTGGACGCCGAGATGATGCAGCAGGCCATCGACATCCGCGCCGCCGTCACCCCCGACGAGGTGCTCTTCGTCCTGGACGCCATGATCGGCCAGGACGCCGTGGCCACCGCCGAGGCGTTCCGCGACGGCGTCGGCTTCGACGGCGTGGTCCTCACCAAGCTCGACGGCGACGCCCGCGGCGGCGCCGCCCTGTCGGTGCGCCAGGTCACCGGCCAGCCGGTCGTGTTCGCCTCCACCGGCGAGAAGCTCGACGACTTCGAGCTCTTCCACCCCGACCGGATGGCCTCGCGCATCCTGGACATGGGTGACGTCCTCACCCTCATCGAGCAGGCCGAGAGGGCGTTCGACGCCGAGCAGGCGCAGTCCATGGCGGCCAAGTTCGCCGCCGACGAGGACTTCACCCTCGACGACTTCCTCCAGCAGCTCAACGCCGTGCGCAACATGGGCTCGATCAAGAAGATGCTCGGGATGCTGCCCGGCATGGCCCAGCTGCGCGACCAGCTCGACGCCTTCGACGAGCGCGAGTTCGACCGCATCGAGGCGATGGTCCGCTCGATGACCCCCCTGGAGCGCCGCCAGCCGCGCATCATCAACGGCTCGCGCCGCGCCCGCATCGCCGCCGGCTGCGGAGCCAGCACCTCCGCCGTCAACGACATGCTCGAGCGCTTCGGGCAGGCGCAGAAGATGATGCGGCAGATGCGCAACGGCCTGGGCGGCGGTGGGCTGCCCGGCATCCCCGGCATGCCCGGCGTGGCGGGCGGCGCCTCCAAGAAGCAGAAGGCGCGCGCCGCGGCCGCCAAGGGCCGCAAGGGCAAGTCCGGCAACCCGGCCAAGCGCGCCGAGCAGGAGCGGGCGGCCGCCTCGCGGGCGATCACCAGCGAGCCCGGCGGCGGCTCCGCCTTCGGCGCCGCGCAGCCGCCCGCGGAGTTCGACCCCTCGCAGCTGAACCTGCCCAAGGGCTTCGACAAGTTCCTCGGCGGTCGCTGAGCCGGGACGCGGAGCGGGCGGCGGCGTGGCCGGCATCGAGGCCCTGCACCTGAGCGGGCCGGTGCTGACCGGCCCGGACGAGGTGCGCGGCGAGGCGTGGGTGGTCGGCGGCCGGCTGACCTTCTCCCGCCCCGCCGGCGCGAGCACCACCGAGCTGCCGGGGTGGGTGCTGCCCGGCCTGGTGGACGCGCACTGCCACGTCGGGGTGGGCCCCACCGGGTGGGTCGACGACGCCACCAGCGAGGCGCAGGCGCTCGCCGACCGCGACGCCGGTGCGCTGCTGCTGCGCGACGCGGGCTCGGCCTCGCAGACCCGCTGGATCGACGAGCGCGAGGACCTGCCGCGCATCGTGCGCGCCGGCCGGCACATCGCCCGCACGAAGCGGTACCTGCGCGGGCTGGCCCACGAGATCGAGCCGGAGGACCTCGTCGAGCACGTGCGCGCCGAGGCCCGCCGCGGCGACGGCTGGGTCAAGCTCGTGGGCGACTGGATCGACCGCTCCCGCGGCGACCTCGCCCCCTGCTGGCCGGCCGACGTGCTGCGCGCCGGTGTCGAGGCCGCCCACGCGCTCGGTGCCCGCGTCACGGTGCACCAGTTCGGCGAGGAGGGCGTGGAGGACCTCCTCGCCGCCGGCGTGGACGGCATCGAGCACGGCACCGGCCTGAGCGCCGCCACGATCGAGGCCGTGGCCGCCCGCGGCGTCGCGGTCGTGCCCACCCTGGTCAACATCGCGACCTTCCCAGGCATCGCCGAGCGCGGGGAGGTGAGGTTCCCCGCGTACGCGGCGCACATGAGGGCGCTGCACGCGCGCCGGTACGCCACCGTCGCCGCCCTGCACGAGGCCGGGGCGCCCGTCTTCGCCGGCACCGACGCCGGCAGCGTCCTGCCGCACGGCCTCGTCGTGGACGAGCTGCACGAGCTGGTGGCCGCGGGACTGCCGCGCGCGGCGGCCCTGGACGCCGCGGCCTGGTCGGCGCGGCGCTGGCTGGGTCACCCGGCGCTGGCCGAGGGTGCGCCCGCGGACCTGCTGGTCCTGGACGGCGACCCGCGCGCCGACCTCGGCGTGCTGCGCCGGCCGCGCGCGGTGGTGCTGCGCGGGCGCGCGGTGGCGGGAGCGGCGCTGCGCTGACGGCGGTCGAGCGGCACCGCGCACCTCTGGCACAATGGCGGGTGCACCCGAACGCCCAGGGACCCTCTCACCCGCAGCGTTCGCGTCCACGAGCCCCGCTCACCGGCGTCCCCACACCGGGTGGTGGCGGCTCACCCTGATGAGAACCGGAGACTTCCCCACGTGGCTGTCAAGATCCGCCTGAAGCGCATCGGCAAGATGCGTTCGCCGTTCTACCGCGTCGTCGTCGCGGACTCGCGCTCCAAGCGCGACGGCCGCGCCATCGAGGAGATCGGCGTCTACAACCCGATGACGCACCCCTCGACCATCGAGATCAAGTCCGACCGGGCGCAGTACTGGCTCGGGGTCGGCGCGCAGCCCTCCGAGCAGGTCGCCGCGCTGCTCAAGGTCACCGGCGACTGGCAGAAGTTTAAGGGCACCAAGGGTGCCGAGGGTCGCTACCAGCAGCCCTCCACCACCACCAAGCAGGCCACTGCCGCGTCCCCGGCCCCCGCCGCCGCGGAGGCCCCGGCCTCGGAGTCCTGACCCGGTGCTCGCGGACGCCCTCGAGCACCTCGTGCGCGGCATCGTCGGGCACCCGGACGACGTGCGCGTGACGTCCAAGACGTCGCGCCGCGGCCCCCTGCTCGAGGTCCGCGTGCACCCCGAGGACCTGGGCCGGGTCATCGGCCGCTCCGGCCGCACGGCCAAGGCACTGCGCACCGTCGTCGGTGCCCTGGCCCCCGGGCGCCAGGTCCGCGTCGACCTCGTCGAGGTCGACCGCCGCTGAACCCGCACCACCGGTGAGCGCCGGGGTCGCCGACCGCGACCCCGGCGCTCGCTGCGTTCCACCCCCGCACACCCCTCTGCACGCATCCCAGCACCGCCCAGGAGAGACCGCCGTGGAGTACGTCGTCGCCCGCATCGGCCGCCCGCACGGCGTGCGCGGCGAGGTGACCCTCGAGCTGCGCACCGACGCGCCCGAGGAGCGCTTCGCCCCCGGCGCGGTCCTGCGCACCGACCCGCCCGCCCGCGGCCCGCTCACCGTGGCCTCCGCCCGCTGGCACACCGGCACGCTGCTCGTCACGTTCACCGGGGTGGACGACCGCAGCGCCGTGGAGGCGCTGCGCGACACCCTCCTGCTGGCCGACGTCGACGAGGACGCGGGTGCCGAGGAGGACGCCTGGTACCCGCACCAGCTGCGGGGCCTGGCCGCGGTGAGCGCCGACGGCACAGCGCTGGGCACGGTCGCCGACCTGCTCACCGGCACCGCCCAGGACCTGCTGGTCGTCACCGGCACCGACGGGCGCGAGGTGCTGGTGCCCTTCGTGGAGCGGCTGGTGCCGACGGTCGACGTGGCCGGCGGGCGGGTCGTCCTGGACCCGCCCGGCGGGCTGTTCGCCGAGCTGCCCGGCGACGAGGACGGGGCCTGAGGTGCGCGTCGACGTCGTCTCCATCTTCGGCGAGTACCTCGCACCGCTGTCGCTGTCCCTCATCGGCAAGGCGCGCGCCCAGGGCCTGCTCGACGTGCGCGTGCACGACCTGCGCGAGCACACCCACGACCGGCACCGCACCGTCGACGACACCCCCTACGGCGGCGGCGCCGGCCTGCTGATGAAGCCCGAGCCCTGGGGCGAGGCGCTGGACGCGGTCCTGGCCGACCCGCCCGACGGTGTCGGCGGGGACGGCGAGGACGGCGGGGACGGGCCGGTGCTGCTGGTGCCCAGTCCCGTCGGGGAGGTCTTCACCCAGGCGCTGGCCGTGGAGCTCGCGGCCGAGCCGTGGCTGGTGTTCGCGTGCGGGCGCTACGAGGGCATCGACGCGCGCGTCGCCGAGCACTACCGCTCGCGCGGCGTGCGGGTGCGCGAGGTCTCCCTGGGCGACTACGTGCTCAACGGCGGGGAGGTCGCCGTGCTCGTCGTCGTCGAGGCGGTGGCCCGGCTGCTGCCGGGGGTCGTCGGCAACGCCGCCAGCCTGGCCGAGGAGAGTCACGCCGCCGAGCACGACGGGCTGCTGGAGCACCCCGCCTACACCAAGCCCGCCAGCTGGCGCGGGCTGGACGTGCCCGCGGTGCTGTCCAGCGGCGACCACGGGGCGGTGGCGCGCTGGCGGCGCGAGCAGGCGCTGCGCCGCACCGCCCGGCGCCGCCCCGACCTGCTGGCCCGTCTCGACCCCGCCCGCTGCAGCGCCGCGGACCGGGCCGTGCTCGCCGAGGAGGGCTACGTCCCCGGCGCGCACGGGTTCGATCCGGCCCCGTCCGCTGTGGCAGACTGAACAGCTGACCACACCAACCAGCCGCGACGGCCGGTGACCCCTGCCCCCGGGCGGGGCGGTGCGCCCGCCACAGGGGGCGCACCCGGCCGGAGACACCCGTCGCGGGACCGATGCCCGAGCCGGGGACCTGTGGCGCCGGCAGGGGAGAAGAGCGACACCATGCACGTGCTCGACACCGTCGACGCCGCCAGCCTGCGCGACGACGTCCCGGAGTTCCGCGCCGGCGACACCCTCAAGGTCCACGTCAAGGTCGTCGAGGGCAACCGCTCCCGCGTCCAGGTCTTCCAGGGCGTCGTCATCCGCCGCACCGGCGGCGGCGTGCGCGAGAGCTTCACGGTCCGCAAGGTCAGCTTCGGCGTCGGCGTGGAGCGCACCTTCCCGCTGCACACCCCGATCCTCGAGAAGATCGAGGTCGTCACCCGCGGTGACGTCAAGCGCGCGAAGCTGTACTACCTGCGCGACCTGCGCGGCAAGGCCGCCAAGATCAAGGAGCGTCGCGACTCCACGTCGCCGCGCGGCTGAGCGGTCCTCAGCCACGACGGGCCGGGTCCCCGCGGGGCCCGGCCCGTCGTCGTCCCGGCCCCTCGCGCGCCGCCCGGACCGGCACCGCCGACGGCCACTAGCATCGGGACCGCGCCGGGGTCCGCCTGCAGCGCGACCGCCGCACCCCCGCAGCCAGGAGCACCGTGACCACCACCCGCCCGACGACGGCTCCGCGCCCGCACCGGCGCACCTCCCGGGGTGGGCGCGCCGTCGCCGTCCTGGCCGTGGCCCTGCTCGTGGCGCTGGTGCTGCGCAGCTTCGTGGTCCAGACCTTCTCCATCCCCTCGGACTCCATGAGCCCCACCCTGGAGCCCGGCCAGCGCGTCCTGGTCTGGCGCGTGGGCGCGCAGGACGTGCGCCGCGGCGACGTCGTCGTCTTCGACGGCACCGGCACCTTCGCGCCCTCCCCGGCCGAGCCCGAGGGTCTGGCCGCCCTGGGAGCGGCCGTGGGCGGGCTGCTCGGCTTCCACCCCGGCGAGAGCGACTACGTCAAGCGGGTCGTGGGCCTGCCCGGCGAGCGCATCACCTGCTGCGACGAGCAGGGCCGCCTGCTCGTCGACGGCGAACCCCTGGAGGAGCCCTACCTGCACCCCGGTGACGGCGCCAGCGACGTCGAGTTCGACATCGAGGTCCCCGAGGGCAGGGTGTGGGTGATGGGCGACCACCGCAGCCGGTCCGTGGACTCCCGCTCCCACCTCGCCGCGCCCGGCGGCGGCACCATCGCCCTGGAGGACGTCGTGGGCCGCGTCGTCGCGGTCAGCTGGCCGCCCTCGCAGATCGGCACCGTGGGCCGGGGGGTGGGCGCGTGAGCGCGGACGACGCGGCCGGCGAGCAGCCCGCGGGGCAGGGCGGCGCGGCCCGACCGGCCCGTCAGCGCGGCGGCGGCGTGCTGGCCGCGGTGCGCGAGACCGTCCTCGTCGTCGCGGTGGCGCTGGTCGTCTCCCTGGTCGTCAAGACGTTCCTGCTGCAGGCCTTCTACATCCCCTCGCAGTCGATGGAGCGCACCCTCGACATCGGCGACCGCGTCGTGGTCAGCAAGCTCACGCCCGGCCCGTTCGCGCTGCACCGCGGCGACGTCGTCGTCTTCGCCGACCCCGGCGGCTGGCTGACGGACACCCCTGAGCCCGAGCGCGGCCCGGTGGGCGCCGTCGTCGCCGACGTCCTGACCTTCGTCGGGCTGCTGCCGGAGGACTCCGACGAGCACCTCATCAAGCGGGTGGTGGGGCTGCCCGGCGACCACGTGGTCTGCTGCGACGAGCAGGGCCGCACCACCGTGAACGACGTGCCGGTCGACGAGAGCGCGTACCTCTTCCCCGGCGCCGAGCCCAGCCAGGTGACCTTCGACGTCACCGTCCCCGAGGACCGGCTGTGGGTCATGGGCGACAACCGCGCCGAGTCGGCCGACTCCCGCTACAACGGCGACAAGCAGTACGACGGCTTCGTGCCGCTGGACCACGTGGTGGGCCGCGCCTACGCCGTCGTGTGGCCGCTGTCGCACCTGGACTGGCTGGGCACGCCCGAGGCCTTCGCTCAGGTGCCCGGCCGCACGGGGGTCGGGTGAGCCCCACCCCCGCTCCCACCCTGCGCCTGGAGCGCTCCCTGCTGCGCGCCGGGCACCACCTGGTGGCGGGCATCGACGAGGTGGGCCGCGGAGCCCTCGCCGGCCCGGTGAGCGTGGGCGTGCTGGTCGTCGGTCCCGGCACCGGCAGCGCCCCGGCGGGCCTGCGCGACTCCAAGCTGCTCACCGCCGTCGCCCGCGAGGCGCTCGTGCCGGCCCTGCGCGGCTGGGCCGTGGCGTGGGCCGTGGGGCACGCCGAGCCGGCCGAGGTCGACGCGCTGGGCACCACCGCGGCCCTGCGCCTGGCGGGTCGCCGCGCGCTCGCACGGCTGCCCGAGCCGCCCTCGGTGGTGGTCCTCGACGGCAGCCACGACTGGCTCAGCGACCCGCCGGCCAGCACCCTGCCGGGCCTGGGGGAGGACGAGCCGCCCTGCGCCGCACCGCCGGTGACCACCCGCGTCAAGGCCGACACCACCTGCGCGGCCGTGGCCGGGGCGAGCGTGCTGGCCAAGGTCGAGCGCGACGCGGTCATGGTGCGCAGGCACGCCGAGCACCCGCACTACGACTGGGCGGCCAACAAGGGCTACGGCGCTCCCGGGCACCTGGCGGCCATCGCCGCGCACGGCCGCTGCCCGCAGCACCGGCTCAGCTGGCGCCTGCCGACCGCCGCCCTGCCGGCCCCGCGCGCCGCCGCCGACACGCGGGCGCCGCTGCCGCCCCCGCCCGGCCGGAACGGCGGGGCGCGGGGGGCATGATGGTCCCGTGAGCGCCGAGGACCTCGAGAACTACGAGACCGAGATGGAGCTGCAGCTCTACCGCGAGTACCGGGACGTCGTGTCGCTCTTCTCCTACGTGGTCGAGACGGAGCGGCGCTTCTACCTCGCCAACTCCGTGGACCTGCAGGTGCGCACCGGTGACGGGGAGACGTACTTCGAGCTCACCCTGCACGACGCCTGGGTGTGGGACGTCTACCGCCCGGCGCGCTTCGTGCGCGACGTGCGCGTGGTGACGTTCAAGGACGTCAACGTCGAGGAGCTGCAGAAGCGCGACATCGAGGTCCCCGACACCCCGCAGCTGCGCGACCGCTGACGCGCCGCGCTCTGCACAGCCCGCCCGCCGGCGGGCGGCGGGCCGGCGCCTGTGGACGGCACCGGCGCCGGCGCCGCCGCGGGTGAGGGTGCGCAGCGGAGGTGGTGCGCGTGCGCGCGAAGGACGGGGTCGGGCGGTACGGCGAGAGGCTGGCCGCCCGCAGGCTCACCGAGGCCGGGATGACGGTCCTGGAGACCAACTGGCGCTGCCCGGGCGGGGAGATCGACATCGTCGCCCGCGACGGCGACTGCCTGGTGGTGTGCGAGGTCAAGACCCGCCGCAGCACCCGTGCGGGCAGCGCCGTGGAGGCGGTGACACCGGCGAAGGTGGCCCGGCTGCGGCGGCTGGTGGGGCAGTGGCTCAGCGCCCACCCCGGGCTGCGCCCGACGGGCGTGCGCCTCGACGTGGTGGCGGTGACGCTGCCCGCGCGGGGAGCCCCGCTCGTGCAGCACCTGCGCGGGGTGTCCTGATGGCGCTGGCCCGCTCCCTGGCCGTCGGACTGGTCGGCCTGCAGGGGCACCTGGTCGAGGTGGAGGCCGACATCTCCGGCGGGCTGCCGGCGTTCGTCCTCGTCGGGCTGCCCGACGCCTCCCTGCACGAGGCGAAGGACCGGGTGCGGGCGGCGACGGCCAACTCCGGCTTCGCCCTGCCGCAGCAGCGGATCACGGTGAACCTGTCCCCGGCCACGCTGCCGAAGTCCGGTTCGTCGTTCGACCTCGCCGTGGCCGTGGCCGCGCTCACCGCCGCCGGCGTGCTGCCCCCCGAGGTGTCGGTCGGTGCCGTGCACCTCGGCGAGCTGGGCCTGGACGGCAGCGTGCGCGCCGTGGACGGCGTGCTGCCGGCGGTGCTGGCCGCCGCCCGCGCGGGGGTCCGCACCGTCGTGGTGCCCGCCGCCACCGCCGACGAGGCCGCGCTCGTGCCGGGGGTGCGGGTGCGCGGGGTGCGCTGGCTGGCCGAGCTGGTCGCCGACTACCGCGGCGAGACCCTCGACGAGCTGCCGGACCCGCCCACCGCGCCGGTGCCCGCCCCGCTCGCCCCGCGGCCCGTCCCGGACCTGGCCGACGTCGTCGGGCAGGCCGAGGCCCGCTTCGCCCTGGAGGTCGCCGCCGCCGGTGCCCACCACCTGCTGATGAGCGGCCCGCCCGGGGCGGGCAAGACGATGCTGGCGGCCCGCCTGCCCGGCCTGCTGCCCGACCTGGACGAGCAGGCGGCGCTGGAGGTCACGGCGGTGCACTCGATCGCCGGGGCGCTGCGCGCCCGCACCGGCGCCCCCGCGCTGATCACCCGTCCCCCCTACGAGGACCCCCACCACACCGCCTCGGTGGCCTCCGTCGTCGGCGGCGGCAGCGGGGTGCCGCGGCCCGGCGCCGTCTCGCGCGCCCACCGCGGCGTCCTCTTCCTCGACGAGGCCCCGGAGTTCGAGAGCCGCGTCCTGGAGGCGCTGCGCCAGCCGCTGGAGCACGGCGAGCTGGTCCTGCACCGCGCCCGCGGTGCGGCCCGCTACCCGGCGCGCTTCCAGCTGGTCCTGGCCGCCAACCCCTGCCCGTGCGGGCGCGCCGTCGGCAGGGCCCTGGACTGCACCTGCACCCCCCACGCGCGGCGGCGCTACGCGGCGAAGCTGTCCGGGCCGCTGCTGGACCGCGTCGACGTGCGGGTCGACGTGCGCGCGGTCACCCGCGCCGAGGTGGCCGAGCCGAGCGCGGGGGAGAGCACCGCCGTCGTCGCCGCCCGCGTGCGCACCGCCCGTGCGCTCGCCGAGCAGCGCCTGCGCCCGCACGCCGCCCGGTGCAACGGCGAGCTGCGCGGCCCGCTCCTGCGCGGTCCGCTGCGCCTGCCGCCCGCGGCGACCGCCGACCTGGACCGCGCCCTGGAGCGCGGGGCGCTGACGCTGCGCGGGGTGGACCGCGTGCTGCGGGTGGCGTGGACGGTGGCCGACCTGCGCGGTGCGCCCGCCCCCGACCGCGACGACGTCGGCCGCGCGCTGGCGCTGCGCGGCGTGGGCGGCCCCCTGGCCGGAGCGGGCGCGTGAGCGCCCCCGGCACCGCCCCCGGCACCGCCCCCGGCACCGCCCCCGGCACCGCCCCCGGCACCGCCCCCGGCACCGCCCCCGGCACCGCCCCCGGTGCCCCCTCCGGTGCAGCGTCGACCCGTTCCCCGCTCGTGCGCCGGGTGCCGCCCGCGCTGCGCCCCGCCCTGGAGGACGAGCGGCTCGCCCGTGCGGCCTGGAGCCGGCTGGCCGAGCCGGGCGACGCGGCCGCCGCCGCCCTGGTCGCCGAGGTCGGCGCCGCGCTGGCCCTGGAGGCCGTCGTCACCGGCCGGGGCCCGCGGCGCTGGCAGAGCCGGCTGGAGGACGCCGACCCCGCCGCGGACCTGGCCCACGCCCGGGCCGTCGGAGGCCGGCTGGTGGTCCCCGGGGACGACGAGTGGCCCACCGGTGTGGACGACCTGGCCCGCCACGGCGGGCCCGAGCGGCCCCTGGCGGCGCCGATCGCGCTGTGGGTGCGCGGGCCCGCCCACCTGGCCGAGGCCGTGGGCCGGGCCGCCGCGGTCGTGGGCTCGCGGGCCTGCACCCCGTACGGCGAGCACGTCACCTCCGAGATCGCGGCGGGACTGGCCGACCGCGGCTTCGGCGTCGTCAGCGGCGGCGCCTTCGGCATCGACGCGGCCGCGCACCGCGCTGCCCTGGCCGTCGGCGGCACGAGCGTCGCCGTGCTCGCCGGCGGGGTGGACCGCGTCTACCCGGCCGGGAACGCCGCCCTGCTCGGGCGCCTGGCCAGGCGGGGCGCCCTGGTCAGCGAGGTGCCGTGCGGGTCCTCGCCCACCCGCTGGCGCTTCCTGGAGCGCAACCGCCTGATCGCCGCCGCCACCGCCGGCACGGTCGTCGTGGAGGCCGCCTGGCGCTCCGGGGCGCTGTCCACCGCCGAGCGGGCCGAGCGGCTGCTGCGGCCCGTCGGTGCGGTGCCCGGGCCGGTGACCTCCGCCGCGTCGGCGGGTTGCCACCGGCTGCTGCGCGAGCGCGGCGCCGTGTGCGTCACCACCGCGGACGAGGCCGCCGAGCTGCTCGCCCCGGTCGGATCGGCCCCGGTGCCCGCGCAGCCCGCCGTGCCGGCCCGCCCCTTCGACGGGCTGGACCCCGAGGAGCTGCGCGTCGCCGAGTCGCTGCCGCGTCGCGGCGCGGCGGGCACCGAGCGCCTCGCGAAGGCCGCGGGCCTGGAGGTCGCCACCGTGCACGCGGTGCTGGGGCGCCTGGAGCTGGCCGGCACCGCCGTGCGCGAGGGGAGCGGGTGGCGGCTGGGCGCGCCGCCGCCGGGCCGCTGAGCGCCCGGCTCGCGCGCGGAGCCGGGCGCGGGTACGAAGACGGGGAGGGAAAACCGGTGGGGCCGGCGGGTCCTGTCGCCTACCGTCGACCCTCGTGCCCGCTGCGAGAGGCGTTGCGGCGCAACCGGTGCAGGTCACCGGAACAGGAGAGGGGCAGGACGTGGAGAAGCTGGGCGAGAAGCTGCTGAACTGGGCGTCGATCCTGGACGAGCAGACCCGCCGGCAGGCGCTGGCCACGTCGACGCTGCCGTTCATCCACCCGCACGTCGCGCTCATGCCCGACGCCCACCTCGGCAAGGGGGCGACGGTCGGCTCGGTGATCCCCACCGACGGGGCGATCATCCCCGCGGCCGTGGGCGTCGACATCGGCTGCGGCATGATCGCGGTGCGCACGCAGTTCACCGCCACCGACCTGCTCCGGCGGGACCTGTCGGTGCTGCGGGTGGCCGTCGAGCGCAGCGTGCCGCTGTCGGCCGGTGCGGCCAACCGCGTCGTCAGCGAGACGGCCGCGCCGCGCGTGGCGGAGCTGGAGCGCCTCGAGCCCGAGCGCGCGGCGTTCCGCGAGTCCCTGGTGCCCCGCTGGCGCCTGGCGCTGGGCTCCCTGGGGTCGGGCAACCACTTCATCGAGGTGTCCCTGGACGAGGACGGCGCGGTGTGGGCGTTCCTGCACTCCGGCTCGCGCGGCCCGGGCAACAAGCTGGCCGTGCACCACATCGCCGTCGCGCGCGAGCGCGCCCGCCGCGAGGCGCTGGACCTTCCCGACCCCGACCTCGCGTCCCTGGTGGAGGGCACCGAGGAGTTCGACGCCTACCTCGCGGACCTGTACTGGGCACAGCACTTCGCCCTGCTCAACCGCGAGGAGATGATGGACCGGGTCACCGCCCGGCTGGGGGAGTTCCTCGGCGAGCCCGTGCGCGAGCAGGAGCGGATCAACTGCCACCACAACTACACCGCCCGCGAGGAGCACTACGGGCGCACGGTGTGGCTCTCGCGCAAGGGTGCCATCGACGCCTCGGCGGGCCGGGCCGGGCTCGTCCCCGGATCGATGGGCACGGCCAGCTACGTGGTCGTGGGCCGGGGGAACCGCGAGTCGCTGAACTCCTCGCCGCACGGGGCCGGGCGCGAGTTCAGCCGCACCGCGGCGCGCAAGCGCTTCACCCGCGAGCAGCTGCGCGAGGCCATGCGGGGCATCGAGTACCGCGACACCGACGCGTTCCTCGACGAGATCCCGGCGGCCTACAAGGACATCGACCGGGTGATGGCCGACGCCGCGGACCTCGTGGAGGTCCGCCACGTGCTGCGCCAGGTCGTCAACGTCAAGGGCGATTGAACGTCGACCGCGGTCGAACGCCGGGCGGTCGAGCGTCGGGGGGCGGTGCGGAGCACGCACCGCCCCCGGGCGGGCCTCAGGCCACGGCCTGCTTGTAGCGCTCGACGACCTCGGCCTTGATGCGGCCCCGGTCGCTGACCTCGATGCCGTTCTCCTTGGCCCAGGCCCGCACCGCCGCGCCGTCCACCGCGTCGGTCCCCTCGCCCGAGCGCGGCGAGGAGGACCCCGCGGCAGGGGCGCTGCGCCGGCCGCCGACGCGCCGGCCGTGCTCGACGTACAGGCTCAGCGCCCGCCGCAGCCGCTGCGCGTTCTCGGCGTTCAGGTCGATCTCGTAGTGGGTGCCCTCCAGCCCGAAGCGGACGGTCTCGCTCGCCTCGCCGCCGTCCACGTCGTCGGTCAGGACCACCGTCGTCCGCTGCGCCACTGCTTCGCTCCTCCTGGTGCCGTCCGCTCCGGCGCGCGGCAGCGCGCCGGGCCCGCTCCGGTGCGCAGCCGCGCGCTCCCGGTCCGGACGCCGGCAATCCTGGCACGCGGCTCCCCGCCCGCCCCCCCGCGCGGCGGTGGCGGCGCGCCGCGCTTGCCCCTGCGCGCCGGGCGGGGGACGGTGCGGCGGTGGACGACGTGCGCGGGCAGCGGCTGCAGGACCTGCTGGACGACTTCGCGACCCACCTGCGCGCCGAGCGCAACCGCTCGGCGCACACGGTGCGCGCCTACTGCTCGGACGTGCGGGACCTGCTGACCACCACCGTGCCCGCCGACGCCGACGGGCGCCTGGACCTGGACCTGCTGTCGCTGGCGGACCTGCGCGCCTGGCTCGCCGGGGCGGCCGCCGACCACGCCCGCTCCACCCTGGCCCGGCGGGCCGCCGCGGCGCGCACCTTCACCGCCTGGGCCGCCCGCACCGGGCGGGCCGGTGCGGACCCGGGCCTGCGGCTGCAGGCCCCGCGCCGGGCCTCGCCGCTGCCGCACGTGCTGAGCGCCGGGCAGGTGGAGGAGCTGCTGCGCGCCGCTCAGGACGGTGCCGCGGCGCCGTCGCGGACGGCGGGCGCCGACGGGCCGGACCCGCTGGCGCTGCGCGACGCCGCTGCCGTGGAGCTGCTGTACGCCACCGGTTGCCGCGTGGCGGAGGTCGTGGGGCTGGACCTCGACGACGTCGACGGCGGGCAGCGGACCGTGCGGGTGCTGGGCAAGGGCTCGCGCGAGCGCGTGGTGCCCTACGGGCTGCCCGCCCAGGACGCGCTGGAGCGCTGGCTCGCGCACGGCCGTCCCCGCCTGGCGGGGGAGCGCTCCGGGCGGGCCCTGCTGCTGGGCCGGCGCGGCGCCCGCGCCGACCAGCGGCAGCTGCGCGAGGCCGTCGCGCGACTGGCCTCCCGGGCGCCCGGGGTGCCCACCACGTCCCCGCACGGGCTGCGGCACGCGGCGGCCACGCACATGCTGGACGGCGGCGCCGACCTTCGTAGCGTTCAGGAGTTGCTCGGTCACGCTACGCTGACGACGACGCAGATCTACACGCACGTCTCCGTCGAGCGGTTGCGGAGATCGCACCGTCAGGCCCACCCACGGGCCTGACGCACCGGGGGGAGGACACGGTGGACGCACCATCGGGGCGCGAGAGCGCCACGGCCGCGCGACCGGAGAGCGACGGCGGAGTGCAGGTGGTCACCGACGGAGGTGTCGCGGTCGACCCCCAGCAGGCTCCCGAGGAGGTCCGTCCCGCGGGTCAGCCCCAGGCCAACGCCCGCTTCGGCGGTCGCAAGGGCAAGGGCCCGGCCACTCCCGAGCAGGAGGAGGCCGAGGCGCGGCTGCGGGCCATGTGGGTGGAGTTCAAGGCCGGCGGCGACGGGCTCGTGCGCGAGAAGCTGATCATGCACTACTCGCCGCTGGTCAAGTACGTCGCGGGCCGGGTGGGCGTCGGGCTGCCGCCCAACATCGAGCAGGCGGACCTGGTCTCCTACGGGATCTTCGGCCTCATCGACGCCATCGAGAAGTTCGACATCGAGCGCGCCATCAAGTTCGAGACGTACGCGATCTCCCGCATCCGCGGCGCGATCATCGACGAGCTGCGCGCCATCGACTGGATCCCGCGCTCGGTGCGCAGCAAGGCCCGCGAGGTGGAGCGCACCTACGCCACCCTGGAGGGGGAGCTGCACCGCACCCCCACCGAGGCCGAGGTCGCCGAGCGGATGGGCATCCCGCTGTCCGACCTGCACCACATCTTCAGCCAGGTGTCCTACGTCAACGTGGTAGCCCTCGACGAGCTGCTGAGCGTGTCGGGGGAGAAGGGCGACAAGCTCTCCCTCGTCGACACCCTGCAGGACACCCGGGCCGAGGACCCCGTCGCGGCCTTCGAGGGCGAGGAGACGAAGTTCCTGCTGGCGCGGGCCGTCAACCAGCTGCCCGAGCGGGAGAAGATCGTCGTCACCCTCTACTACTACGAGGGCCTGACCCTCGCGGAGATCGGCCGCGTGCTCGGGGTGACCGAGTCGCGCATCTGCCAGATGCACACCAAGGCCGTGCTGCAGCTGCGCGGCAAGCTCAGCGACACCGACTGAGGCGGCGGGGCCGGCGGGTGAGCGCGAGGGCGGCTCACCCGGCCCGTCCCAGCGGCAGCAGCACCGGTGGGCCGACCGGCGCCAGGGACGTCAGGGGGTCCAGGTAGTCCTCCCCGCGGCGCAGCCCCAGGTGCAGGCAGGGCCGGTCCGCGCAGTGCGCACCCGCGCCGAGGGCGGCGAACGCCTCGCCGGCGCTCAGGCGGGTGCCGACCGGCGCACCGGCCAGGACGGGTTCGTAGCTGGTGCGCAGCCCGCCGGCGTGCTCCAGCACCACCACGCCCCGGCCCGCCACCGGGCCGGCGAACACCACGACGCCGTCCTGCGGCGCCAGCACGGGCTGGCCGGCGCTCGCGGTCAGGTCCAGCCCGCGGTGACCGGGCGCGTACCGCGAGACGTCGTCGTAGCCGCGCAGCACCGCCGGTCGCGGGTGCAGGGGCCAGGACCACCCCGCGCCGGACGCGGGCTCCGCCGGCGCGACGGCCCTGGCCACGGGGGTGGCGGGCACCGCGGGCACGGCGGGGACGGCGGGGACGGCGACGAGGGCCGCGGCGAGCAGACCGGTCGACAGGGCCGCCAGGGGCGCGGCAGAGGAGGGCACCCGCGCAGGGTGGCGCCGGGGTGCCCGCCGGTGGCGGGCGCGGGGGGCGCGCTGTGGACGGACCGGTCCCGCAGGTCCCTGGGGAGACCGCGGGACACCGGCTCCTCAGCGACGTCCCGGCCGGTGCGGCGAGCCCGCCGCGGCGCAGGCGATGCACGTCGTCGCCCAAGGCCGGGCGGCCAGGCGCCCGGCCGCGATCGGCAGCCCGCAGCGCTCGCACCGCCCGAAGCCCGGTTCGTCGAGGCGGCGCAGGGCGTCCGACAGCAGCGCCAGCCGCTCGCGCACCTGCCCGAGCACGGCGGCGACCTGCGCCCGCTCGAACGCCGTGGTCGACCCCTCGGGGTCGTGCTCGTCGTCGGCAGCGCCCTCGGCGGCGACCTCGAGGGCGCTGGCGAGCTCGCGCTCCAGGGCGGCGGCGCGCTCGCGGGCCGCGGCGCGCTCCGCCTCCAGCGCCGCGCGCACCTCGCCGTGCGTCGCGCTCACCTCGGCCGCAGCGCCTGCAGCCGCTCGCACGCCTCCAGCAGCACCGCGTCGGACTTGCAGAACGTGAAGCGCACCAGCGCTCGCGCGGGCTGCGCAGCGGGACCGTCCGGCGCGCAGAACGCGGCCACCGGGACCCCCACGACACCCGCCAGCTCCGGCAGCGCGCGGCAGAAGGCGGTGCCGTCCTCGAAGCCCAGCGGGCGCGGGTCGGCCACGACGAAGTAGGTGCCCTCCGGCACGCCCGCGGTGAACCCGGCGGCCAGCAGGCCCTCGCGCAGCAGGTCGCGACGTCGCTGCAGGTCACCGGCCAGGTCGCGGTAGAAGTCGTCGCCCAGCGCCAGGGCGCGCGCCACGGCGGGCTGGAACGGTGCGGCGTTGACGTAGGTGAGGAACTGCTTGACGGTGCGCACCGCGGCCACCAGGTGCGCCGGGCCGGTGACCCAGCCGACCTTCCAGCCGGTCACGGAGAACGTCTTGCCGGCCGAGGAGACGGCCAGGGTGCGCTCGGCCATCCCCGGCAGGCTCGAGATCGGGACGTGCTGCGCACCGGTGAAGACGAGGTGCTCGTACACCTCGTCGGTGACCACCAGGGCGTCGTGCTCGACGGCCAGCTCCGCCACCGCCGCCAGCTCCTCGCGCGTCAGCACCGTGCCGGTGGGGTTGTGCGGGGTGTTCAGCAGCACCAGGCGCGTGCGGGGGGAGAAGGCCGCGCGCAGCCCCTCGCGGTCCAGCGCGAAGCGCCCGGAACCGTCGGCGGCGGGCAGCAGGGCCACCGGGCGCTGCACCGCCCCGGCCAGGGCGATCACGGCGGCGTAGGAGTCGTAGGTCGGCTCCAGCACCACGACCTCGTCGCCCGGTTCGGCCAGCGCCAGCACGGCGGCGGCGACGCCCTCGGTGGCACCGGCCGTCACCAGCACCTGCGTGGCGGGGTCCAGGGCGAGCCCGTGGAAGCGGTGCTGGTGCTCGGCCACGGCCCGCAGCAGCTCGGGGTCCCCCTGCCCGGGCGGGTACTGGTTGCGGCCGGCGCGGATCGCCGCGGCCGCGTCGGCCAGCAGCGACGCGGGCCCGTCGGTGTCGGGGAAGCCCTGACCCAGGTTCACCGCCCCGGTGCGCAGCGCGAGCGCCGACATCTCGGCGAAGATCGTCGGGCCGAAGCGCCGCATGCGCCGCACGACACCGCCGCGGTCGAGGCTGGTGCTCACGACCCGTAGACTACGGGGGCACGACGTGCGCGCCCGGCCCAGCCGATCGCGGTCGCCGTGACATCGCGTCCCCGCGTCCTGCGCGTCGCAGGGAGCCACCCCTCTCGGTCCGCCGCACGCCGGCGGTCGGGGTGCGCTGCCGGGGACCAGGCGCGACGGACCGCCCGGTCCGCCGCGGGAAACCGATCGGCCCCCGGGCGGGGGCCGGCACGAGGAGGACCACCCATGGCCGTCGTGACGATGCGCCAGCTGCTCGAGTCCGGTGTGCACTTCGGGCACCAGACGCGCCGCTGGAACCCGAAGATGAAGCGCTTCCTGTTCACGGAGCGCAACGGCATCTACATCATCGACCTGCAGCAGTCGCTGTCCTTCATCGACCGCGCCTACGAGTTCGTCAAGGAGACCGTCGCGCACGGCGGCTCGATCCTGTTCATCGGCACGAAGAAGCAGGCGCAGGAGCCCATCGCCGAGCAGGCCCGCCGCGTGGGCATGCCGTTCGTGAACCAGCGCTGGCTCGGCGGCATGCTGACCAACTTCTCCACCGTCTCCAAGCGGATCGCGCGCCTGCGCGAGCTCGAGGAGGTCGACTTCGACGACGTGGCCGGCTCGGGCCTGACGAAGAAGGAGCTCCTGGTCCTGCGCCGCGAGAAGGAGAAGCTGGACAAGACCCTCGGCGGCATCCGGGACATGTCCAAGGTCCCCTCCGCGGTGTGGATCGTCGACACCAACAAGGAGCACCTGGCCGTCGACGAGGCCAAGAAGCTCAACATCCCGGTCGTCGCGATCCTGGACTCCAATTGCGACCCGGACGACGTGGACTACCGCATCCCCGGCAACGACGACGCGATCCGCTCCGTCACGCTGCTGACCCGCGTCATCGCCGACGCCGTCGCCGAGGGCCTGCAGGTCCGCCACGGCGGGGGCGCGGCCACCGAGGCCGAGCCGCTGGCCGCTTGGGAGCAGGACCTGCTCGCCGGCAGCGAGGGCATCCAGTCCGGCGGTTCCGAGAGCATCGCCACCGCCGAGGGCTCGGAGCGCCCGGAGGCCGCCGCCGCGGCCGCCGCCACCGGTCAGGACGCCGAGGCCGTGGCCCTGTCGGGCGACGAGCCCACCGAGGCCGAGGCCCCCTCGCAGACCGTCGGCGCCAGCACCCAGGCCTGACCGCGAACGCCCCGGGCCGGCAGCGGCCCGGGGCGTCCGTGCGTCCGGCCCCACCCACCTCGAGATCGTCCCGACACCCCAGGAGGAGAAGGACCGATGGCTGCGTACACCGCCGCTGATGTCAAGGCCCTGCGCGAGAAGACCGGCGCCGGCATGCTGGACTGCAAGAACGCGCTCGTGGAGTCCGGCGGAGACGTCGAGAAGGCCGTCGAGCTGCTGCGCATCAAGGGTCAGAAGGGCGTGGCCAAGCGCGCGGACCGCGACGCCTCCAACGGCCTGGTGGCCGTGCACACCGACGGTGGTCTCGGTGTGATGGTGCAGCTCAACTGCGAGACCGACTTCGTCGCCAAGAGCGAGGGCTTCGTCGCGCTGTCCCGGCAGATCCTCGACCAGGCCGTGGCCGTCGGCGCGACCGACGCCGAGTCGCTGCTGGCCTCCGAGCTGGACGGCCGCACCGTCCAGCAGCTGCTCGACGAGGCCAACGCCACCATGGGCGAGAAGATCCTCCTGCCGCGCGTGGCCCGCGTGGAGGGCACGCACGTCTCGTCGTACCTGCACCGCACCGCGACCGACCTGCCGCCGACCATCGGCGTGCTCGTCGCCCTCGACGCGGTGAACGACGAGGTCGGCAAGGACGTGGCCATGCACGCCGCCGCGATGAGCCCGACCTACCTCACCCGTGAGGACGTCCCCGCCGAGACGGTCGAGAGCGAGCGCCGCATCGCCGAGGAGACCGCCCGCGAGGAGAACAAGCCCGAGGCCGCCATGACGAAGATCGTCGAGGGCCGGGTGAACAGCTTCTTCAAGGACAACGTCCTGCTGGAGCAGCCGTTCGCCAAGGACCCCAAGACGACCGTCACCAAGCTGCTGGCCGGGGCAGGGGTGCACGTCACCGCCTTCGCGCGCTTCCGCGCCGGCGCCTGAGACGTCCCACCGCGGGGCGGGTGGACCTCCGGTCCGCCCGCCCCGTTCGCGCGTCCGGGGCGCCCGCACCCGTCCGGACCAGCGCACCGCCCGCGCGCGCCGCCCCGTGCGCGCCCGTGCGGCACACTTCCCGAGAGCCGACCCCCGCAGTGAGGAGACCCCGCGTGCCGGACACCACCGAGCCGAGCCTGACCGTCGACCTGGAGGCCGGCACGGTCGGGCCGGCGCCCGCGTACCGCCGGGTCCTGCTGAAGCTGTCGGGGGAGTTCTTCGGCAACGGCTCCGTCGGCGTGGACCCCGACGTCATCGCCCAGGTCGCCCGGGAGATCGCCGCCGGGGTCAAGCTGGGCGTGCAGGTCGCCATCGTCGTCGGCGGCGGCAACTTCTTCCGCGGCGCGGAGCTGTCCCAGCGCGGCATGGAGCGCAGCCGCGCCGACTACATGGGCATGCTCGGCACCGTGATGAACGCGCTGGCGCTGCAGGACTTCCTGGAGCAGGCCGGGGTGGACACCCGCGTGCAGACCGCCATCACCATGGGCCAGGTCGCCGAGCCGTACATCCCGCGCCGCGCGATCCGCCACATGGAGAAGAACCGCGTGGTCATCTTCGGCGCCGGTGCGGGGATGCCGTACTTCTCCACCGACACCGTGGCCGCCCAGCGCGCCCTGGAGGTCCGTGCGGACGCGGTCCTCATGGCCAAGAACGGCGTGGACGGCGTCTACACCGGTGACCCGCGCAAGGACCCGTCCGCCACCAAGATCGACGAGATCACCTACTCGCAGGCGCTGCAGCAGGGCCTGCGAGTGGTCGACACCACGGCCTTCAGCCTCTGCATGGACAACGGCCTGCCCATGATCGTCTTCGGCATGGAGGGCCAGGGCGTGGCGCGCGCGCTGCGGGGTGAGAGGATCGGCACGCAGGTGACCGCGGGCTGAGCCGCGCCGGGCCCGGGGGACCGGGTCCGCCGCTCACCGCGGGCGCCGTCACGCGTCGGAGCAGGACGAAGGGACCACCGTGATCGACGACACCCTCCTCGAGGCCGAGGAGAAGATGAGCAAGGCGATCGACGTCGCCAAGGAGGACTTCGGCGCCATCCGCACCGGTCGCGCCAACGCCGCCATGTTCCACAAGATCTTCGTGGACTACTACGGCGCCCCCACCCCGCTGCAGCAGCTGGCCTCCTTCCAGATCCCCGAGGCCCGCTCGGTGCTCATCACGCCGTTCGACCGCGGTGCCATGGCCGAGATCGAGAAGGCGCTGCGCAACTCCGACCTCGGGGTCAACCCCGGCAACGACGGCAACGTCATCCGCGTGGTGCTGCCGCAGCTGACCGAGGAGCGCCGCAAGGACTACATCAAGCTCGCCCGGACCAAGGCCGAGGACGCCCGCGTCTCGCTGCGCAACGTGCGCCGCCGCGCCAAGGAGGAGCTGGACCGCATCGTCAAGGACGGCGAGGCCGGCGAGGACGAGGTCACCCGCGCGGAGAAGGACCTCGAGGCCACGACGAGGAAGTACGTCGAGGCCGTCGACGACCTGCTGAAGAACAAGGAAGCGGAACTCCTGGCGGTGTGAACGCGCCCGCACCCGACGCGGCCACCGGTACCGCGCGCAAGCCCCGCGCCGGGCGCAACCTGCCCGCCGCCGTCGGCGTGGGGCTGGCGCTCGGCGCGGTGCTGCTGCTCAGCCTGTTCGTGCGCCCCGAGGCGTTCGTCGTGCTGGCCTGCGCCGCCGTCCTGTACGGGACGGTGGAGGTGGTGCGGGCCTTCCGCGCCCACCACCTGCGGGTGCCGGCGCTGCCGGCGGTGGTGGGCACGCTGGCGATGCTGCCCGGCGCCTACCTCGGCGGCAGCGAGACCCTCCTGGTCGCCTACGCCCTGACCGTCTTCGCCGTGCTGGTGTGGCGGGTCCTGGACACCGGCGGCGACCACGGCACCCCGGTCCGCGTGCCGCCGGTGCGCGACGTCGCCGGCGGCGTCTTCGTCGTCTCCTACGGCCCGCTGCTGGGCTCGTTCGCGATGCTGATGCTCGCCGCCTCCGACGGCCCCTGGCGCGTGCTGCTGTTCGTGCTGCTGGCCGTGGCCAGCGACATCGGCGGGTACGCGGCCGGCGTCTTCCTCGGCAAGCACCCCATGGCCCCCTCGGTCAGCCCGAAGAAGTCCTGGGAGGGCACCGCCGGGTCGCTGCTGACGGGGGCGGTCCTGGGGGCGGTGTGCCTGCCGCTGATGCTCGGCGGACCGTGGTGGGGCGGGCTGCTGCTCGGACTGGTCACCGTGGCCGTCGCCGTCCTGGGCGACCTGTCGGAGTCCATGCTCAAGCGGGACCTGGGCATCAAGGACATGGGGGACCTCCTGCCGGGTCACGGCGGCGTGATGGACCGGCTGGACTCCCTGCTGCCGACGGCGCCCGTGGTGCACCTGCTGCTGATGGCCCTGCTCGGCCCCTGACGCGCACGGGGGCCGGGGCCCGGGGCCTTTACCATGGGAGGACCATGCCGACTCCCCCCGCCCCCGCCGCCGCGGCGGACGCCCCCCAGGACTTCAGCCAGGACTTCGCCCGGGACGCGGAGCGCCGCCCGCTCCCGCTGGCGCCCGCCGGTCCCGGTGCGCTGGTCATGTCCGCCCCCCGCCGGGGCAAGCCCCCGCGCCACTTCAGCGACCTCGAGCCCGCCGAGCGCGCCGACGCGCTGGCCGAGCTGGGAGAGAAGCCGTTCCGCGCCCGGCAGCTGGCCACCCAGTGGTTCGAGCGCCTGCAGGACGACCCGGCCCGCATGACCGACCTGCCCGCCGCGAGCCGAGAGCGCATCGCCGGGGCCCTGCTGCCCACGCTGCTGACGCCCGTGCGGTCCCTGACGGCCGACCGGGGCCGGACGGTGAAGACGCTGTGGCGCCTGCACGACGGCGCCCTGGTCGAGTCCGTGCTCATGCGCTACAAGAACCGCGACACGCTGTGCATCTCCAGCCAGGCCGGTTGCGGCATGAACTGCCCGTTCTGCGCCACCGGTCAGGCGGGCCTGACCCGCAACCTGTCCACCGCGGAGATCGTCGAGCAGGTGCTCGCCGCCGCCCGCTCGCTGGCGCGCGACGAGGTCGCCGGTGGTCCGGGCCGCGTCTCGAACGTGGTGTTCATGGGCATGGGGGAGGCGCTGGCGAACTACCGCTCCGCCGTCGCGGCCGTGCGCCGCTTGACCGCCCCCACCCCCGACGGGCTGGGCATCTCCGCGCGCGGCCTCACCATGTCGACGGTCGGCCTGGTCCCGGCCATCGACAAGTTCGCCGCGGAGGGCATCGCCGCGACCCTGGCGCTGAGCCTGCACGCGCCCGACGACGAGCTGCGCGACGAGCTGGTGCCGGTCAACCGGCGCTGGAAGGTCGGTGAGGCCCTGGACTCGGCCCGTCGCTACTTCGAGGCCACCGGACGGCGCGTCAGCATCGAGTACGCCCTCATCCGCGACGTCAACGACCAGGCGTGGCGCGCCGACCTCCTCGGCAAACTGCTCAACGCGCGCGGGCGCGGCTGGGTGCACGTGAACCCGATCCCGCTGAACCCGACCCCGGGCTCGAAGTGGACCGCCAGCGACCCGGCGGTGGAGCGGGCGTTCGTCGCGGCCCTGGAGGCGCGCGGCATCCCCACCACCGTGCGCGACACCCGCGGCAGCGACATCGACGGCGCCTGCGGCCAGCTGGCCGCCGTGGCCCCGGAACAGCCGCGCGCGTGAGCGGCGCGCACGCCGCCGGGGCGCGCCGGTGACGCAGGAGCTGGGTGAGCGGGGCGTCGCCGAGCAGCTGCTGGGGCGTCGCCCCCACCGCACGGGGCGCCTGCACCGCGGTTACCGCGTCACCGACGTCGACGCCTTCTTCGAGCACGCGGAGCGGGCCGTGCCCGCGCGGCGGCTCAGCGCCGCGCAGGTGCGGGCGGTCGGCTTCGGCTCCCAGCTCGGCGGGTACGACGTCGAGGCCACCGACGCGGTGCTGACGCAGCTCGAGGACCGCCTCGCCCGCCTGGAGCGCGTGCGGGCGCTGGGGGGCGGGGCGCAGCGGCAGTGGGCCGAGCGGCACGCCGCGCTGAGCGCGGCCGTGCTGGGCCGGCTCGACGAGCCGGACGGGGAGCGCTTCCCCCGGGCCCGGGGCCTGCGCCGCGGGTACCGCCCCTCCGACGTGGACGCCCTGTGCGCCCTGCTGGCCGAGCGGTTCGCCGGCGGTGCGCGCCTGGACGCCGAGGACGTGCGCGCAGCGCTGTTCCGGCCCCGCCGGGGCCGGCGCGCCTACCGGGAGGCGCCGGTGGACGCCTTCCTGGACCGCGTCGTGGAGCTCGTGGTCTCCCACGAGCCCTGACGGACCGCGGCGGCGGGGACCTCAGTCCCAGGGCGGCACCGATCCGAGCACCCGGTCCACGGCGATCGCGACGACCACGCGCCGCGGGTTGGGCCGGGGCGTGCGGTACCGCTGCGCGTAGCGCTGCTCGGCGTCCGTGACCTCACCGGGGTCGGTGAGCAGTCGGGCGGGACCCTCCAGCGCCAGCCAGCGCCGGCCGTCCACCTGGGCCACCACGGCGCGCGTGCCGCGCCGCACGTGCGCGGCCTTGCGGGAGGTGCCCGAGGTGATGACCCGCACCGTGGTGGTGGCGGCCTCGAAGGTGAAGCCCACGGGCACCACGTGGGGCGAGCCGTCGGTGCGCAGGGTCGTCAGGGTCGCCAGGTGCCGCTCGGTCAGGAACTCCAGCGCAGCGGGCGGCAGGTCGCGGGGGTCGAGGGCCACGGGCCGGTCCTCAGACGGCCGCAGCCGCGGCGGCGGCGCGCTCGTACACCTCGCGCTCCGCGGCGCCCAGCCGCGGACCGTAGAGGCGCTCGGGGGCGGAGCGGTAGCTGAAGCTCACGACCGAGGTGACGGTGCCGGTGCCGGCGGCGGGGTCGAAGCCGGACAGCCACGGCCCGCCGCTGGACCCGCCGCCCATGTCGCACAGGGTGCCGTGGTCGGTGGTGCCGCCGGTGTCGGGGAAGCGCCAGCCGGTGCAGTGCTGCAGCGTGTACCCGTCGCTCCTGCCGCTGGCGGCGGGGTAGCCGAACACGGTGACCCGGTCCAGGGGCGCGTCGAAGGCGATGTCCAGCGCGCCGGTCCGCTCGGCCAGCGCCACCCCGTCCTGGCGGCCGAGCACCACGAAGCCCACGTCGTGGTTGAGGGCGGCGGGGGAGTCCTGGTCCTCCTCCAGCCACTGCCGCGTGGCGAACGTCCCCGTCGCCGCCCACCGCCCGTACGGCTCGACCGTGCCCGCCATGCCGGGGACGAAGACGACGTCCTCGGAGGTGCGCCCGCCCTCGCTGAGGCAGTGCCCGGCCGTCACCAGGACGCTCGTGCCGCCCGCGCGCACGCTGCTGGCCGAGCACTCGTAGGGCAGCCCGCCCTGCGTGAAGTACAGCCGGCCGATCCTGGCCGTGACGGCCGCGTCCCCGGTCCAGGGCGAGGCGACGGCCACGGCGCCCCCGGTGACGACGGCGGCTGCGCTGCGCTGGCGGCGGGACACCGCGGGCGCACCGGCCTGCGCGGCGAGGCTGCGAGCGGCCTGCTCCCCGGTGGGCTCGGCGGTGGGCTCGGCGGCCACCGCCTCGACGGGGGAGCCGGTGGCCTCCGGGACCACCTGCCCGGGCGAGGCGGGCTGCGCCTGCGCCATCCGCTCCGGCGTCCAGTACTCCAGGGCCGATTCCTGCGCGGCCGCGCCGACCCGGGACAGCAGGTGCGCCGTGCCCCCGGCGGCGGTCGTGCCCGTCGCCGGGGCGGCGCCGGCCGGGACCGCGGACGCGGTCGCGAGGGCCGCGAGAGCGGCTGCGGTGAGGCCGGCGGTGCGGCGGCGGTGGGTCGCGGGCATGTGGGGTGTCCTCCCGTGGAGCGGTGCGCTCGGGCCATCCTCGCCGATGACGGGGCCGGCCGGGGCCACCGCGGAGGTACCGGTCCGGGCGGCGCGTGCCGGGCGCGGTCAGAATGTCCCGGTGAGCACCGACCTGCTGCGCCCCGCACCCGCCGCCCGCCCCGGGGCGCCGGACCCCTCCGGCACGACCGATGGGCCGGTGCGCGAGGTGGTCCTGCTGGGCAGCACCGGCTCGATCGGCACCCAGGCCCTGGACGTCGCCGCCGCCGCGGCCGGTCGCTTCCGCGTCGTGGCGCTCGCGGCGGGCGGCGCGGACGTGGACGCCCTGGCCCGGCAGGCCGTGGAGCACGAGGTCCGCGTGGTCGCCGTGGCCCGCCCGGAGGCGGAGGAGCCGCTGCGCGCGGCGCTGGCCGCGCACGCCCGGGCCGCCGGGCGCGGCGGCTGGTCCCCGCGCGTGCTGGCCGGGCCGGACGCCGCGGCCGAGGCGGCCGCCGAACCGTGCGACGTGGTCCTCAACGGCATGACGGGCTCGGTGGGGCTGCGCCCGACGCTGGCGGCGCTCGCGGCGGGGCGCACCGTGGCGCTGGCGAACAAGGAGTCGCTGGTCGCCGGCGGGCCGCTGGTCACCCGGGCGGCGGCCCCCGGGCAGCTCGTCCCCGTCGACTCCGAGCACTCCGCGCTGGCGCAGTGCCTGCGCGGCGGCGCGGCGGGGGAGGTCGCCCGGCTCGTGCTGACCGCCAGCGGTGGGCCGTTCCGCGGCCGCAGCCGCGCCGAGCTCGCGGGCGTGACCCCGGCGCAGGCGCTGGCGCACCCCACCTGGTCCATGGGGCCGGTGGTCACCACGAACTCCGCCACCCTGGTCAACAAGGGCCTGGAGGTCATCGAGGCCTCGCTGCTGTTCGGGATCGGCTACGAGCGCATCGACGTCGTGGTCCACCCTCAGTCGGTGGTGCACTCCATGGTGAAGTTCACCGACGGCTCGACCCTGGCGCAGTGCTCGCCGCCGGACATGCGCCTGCCGATCGCGCTGGGGCTGGGCTGGCCGCACCGGGTGCCGGGCGCGGCGGCGGCGGTGGACTTCACGCGCGCGGCGAGCTGGACGTTCGAGCCGCTGGACGCCGAGGCGTTCCCGGCGGTGGACCTGGCGCGGGAAGCGGGGCGGCGCGGCGCGACCGTGCCGGCGGTCCTCAACGCCGCCAACGAGGAGTGCGTGGCCGCCTTCCACGCCGGGCGCCTGCCGTTCCCCGGCATCGTCGACACCGTCGCCCGCGTCGTCGTCGAGCACTCCCCGGGCGGCGACCCGCGCGACGTGGCCGACGTGCTGGCCGCCGAGGACTGGGCCCGCGCCCGCGCCCGCGAGCTGACGGGGGCGCGCTCGTGAGCGAGGTGCTGCTGTGGGTCGTGGGCATCCTCGTGGCGGCCGTCGGCGTGGCGGTGTCCATCGCCCTGCACGAGGTGGGGCACCTGCTGCCGGCCAAGCGCTTCGGCGTGAAGGTCACCCAGTACATGGTCGGCTTCGGGCCCACCCTGTTCTCGCGCCGCCGGGGGGAGACCGAGTACGGGGTGAAGGCGATCCCGCTGGGTGGCTACATCCGCATGATCGGGATGTTCCCGCCGCAGCCGGGCGACGAGCCGGGCCGGGTGCGGGCCAGCTCGACCGGCCGCTGGGCGCTGATGGCCGAGGAGGCGCGCGCCGCCAGCTTCGTGGAGGTCGGCCCGGGCGAGGAGCACCGGACCTTCTACCGGCTGCCTGTCGCGAAGCGCATCGCGATCATGTTCGGCGGCCCGTTCGTCAACCTGCTGCTGGCCCTGCTGCTCACCGCGGTGGCCGCCAGCGCGATCGGCGCACCGGGCCTGGTGCCCACGGTCTCCAGCGTGTCGCAGTGCGTGCTGCCCGCCGGCACCACCGCCACCGAGTGCGGCCCGGACGACCCGCCCGCCCCCGGGGCCGAAGCGGGCCTGCAGCCGGGGGACGTCGTCGTCTCCTTCGCCGGGGAGGCGGTCACCGGCTGGCAGCAGCTCTCCGACGCCATCCGCGCCTCGGGCGGGCGCACCGTCGACGTCGTCGTCGAGCGCGACGGGCGGCGCGTGGAGCTGACCGCCACCCCGGTGCTCACGCAGCGGGCCGTGGTCGACGAGGACACCGGCGAGGTCACCGACCGCGTCGAGGAGGTCGGCTTCCTCGGCGTCTCGCCGAGCATCGCCGTGGTGCGCACCCCCCTGGCCGAGGTGCCCGGCGTGGTGGCCGAGCAGGTGGCGGACGTGGCCGGGATCGTGCTGCGCCTGCCGCAGCGGCTCGTGGACGTGGCGCAGGCCGCCTTCGGCAGCGAGGCCCGCGACCCGAACGGGCCGATCGGCGTGGTCGGGATCGGCCGGCTCGCCGGGGAGCTGAACGCGCAGCCGGCGGTCATCGCCGGTGACGAGCTGGCCGAGCGCACCTCGCGCCTGGTGTCGCTGCTGGCCGGGCTCAACGTCGCCCTGTTCGTCTTCAACATGATCCCGCTGCTGCCGTTCGACGGCGGGCACATCGCCGGCGCGCTGTGGGAGGTCGTGAAGAAGGCGCTGTTCCGGCTGCGCCGGCGCCCCGACCCCGGTCCGGTGGACGTGGCCAAGGCCATGCCGGTCGCCTACGGGGTCTCGCTGGTCCTCATCGGGATGAGCGCGCTGCTGCTGTACGCCGACATCGTGCGCCCGGTCACCCTGGGCTGAGGGTCCCGGGCGTCCGTCCCCGCGCACGCCCCGGGTGAACACCCGGTGGCGGCGCGGTGCAGGCCCGCGCCCGTGGTCGTCGCCGCGCCCGCGCGGGTCGATACTGGGCGGGTGACCGTGAGCCTCGGCCTGCCCGCCCTGCCGCCGCCCGTCCTGGCCCCGCGCCGCAAGACGCGCAAGATCAAGGTGGGCACGGTCGACGTCGGCGGTGACGCCCCGATCTCGGTGCAGTCGATGACGACGACGCCGACGACGAACATCAACGCCACGCTGCAGCAGATCGCCGAGCTGACCGCGACCGGCTGCGACATCGTGCGGGTGGCCTGCCCCAGCGCCGACGACGCCGAGGCGCTGCCGATCATCGCGAAGAAGTCGCAGATCCCCGTGATCGCGGACATCCACTTCCAGCCCAAGTACGTCTTCGCGGCCATCGAGGCGGGCTGCGCGGCGGTGCGCGTCAACCCGGGCAACATCCGCAGGTTCGACGACCAGGTCAAGCAGATCGCGCAGGCGGCCAAGGACGCGGGCGTCTCGATCCGCATCGGCGTCAACGCCGGCTCCCTGGACCCGCGCCTGATGGCCAAGCACGGCAAGGCCACGCCCGAGGCGCTGGTGGAGTCCGCGGTGTGGGAGGCCTCGCTGTTCGAGGAGCACGACTTCCACGACTTCAAGATCTCGGTCAAGCACAACGACCCCGTCGTCATGGTCCGCGCCTACGAGCTGCTCTCCGAGCGCGGCGACTGGCCCCTGCACCTGGGCGTCACCGAGGCCGGTCCCGCCTTCCAGGGCACCATCAAGTCCGCCACCGCCTTCGGTGCGCTGCTGAGCAAGGGCATCGGCGACACGATCCGCGTCTCGCTGTCCGCGCCGCCCGCCGAGGAGGTCAAGGTCGGCATCCAGATCCTGCAGTCGCTGAACCTGCGCCCGCGCAAGCTGGAGATCGTCTCCTGCCCCTCCTGCGGCCGCGCCCAGGTGGACGTCTACTCCCTCGCCGACGCCGTCACCGAAGGGCTGGAGGGCATGAGCGTGCCGCTGCGGGTGGCGGTCATGGGCTGCGTCGTCAACGGCCCCGGCGAGGCCCGCGAGGCCGACCTGGGCGTGGCCAGCGGCAACGGCAAGGGGCAGATCTTCGTCAAGGGCGAGGTCATCAAGACCGTTCCCGAGCACGCGATCGTCGAGACCCTCATCGAGGAGGCGAACCGGCTGGCCGCCGAGATGGGCGAGCCGGGCGACGAGTCCGCCGCCGGCAGCCCGACGGTCACGGTCGGCTGACGGGGAGCCCCGTGCGCCGCGGTCGAGGTCGCGGCGGGGGTCGCGTGGACGCCTCGCCCCCCGCGCGACAGGATGCCGGGGTGCACCCGACCGCGTCCACGGCCACGTCCCGCGGGTCCGCCGGGCCCGGCGCCCTGCGCGTCCTCACCGGCGCCGACGCACCGGCCCTGCTGCGGCTGTGCGACCGCGACCCCGTCGCCAACCTCTTCGTGTCCGCGCGGGTCCTGGGCCTGCTGGCCCGTCCGGGCACCGACCTCGGTGGCCAGGTGTGGGGCTGGTTCGAGGACGGCCGGCTGGTGTCGGCCTGCTGGGCCGGCGCCAACCTGGTGCCGGTGGAGGCCACCCCGGCCGCGCTGGACGCCTTCGCCGCGCAGGCCCGCGCGCAGGGCCGTCGCTGCTCCTCGCTGGTCGGCCCCGCCGAGGCCGTCCTGGCGCTGTGGCAGCGCCTGGAGCCGCACTGGCGCGGCGTGCGCGAGGTGCGCGCCCGCCAGCCCTTGATGGTCTGCGACGGCGAGCCGGCCGTGCCCGCCGACCCGGCGGTGCGCCGGGCCACCCTGCGCGAGCTGGACCTCGTGGTGCCCGCCTGCGTGGCCATGTTCACCGAGGAGATCGGCTACGCCCCCGCCCCGCCCGACGGCGGTGGCGCGTACCGCGCCCGCGTGGCCGAGCTGGTCTCCACCGGCCGCTCCTTCGTGCGGGTGGATCCCGGCCCGACCGGTCCCGAGGTGGTCTTCAAGGCCGAGCTGGGCGCCGTGGCGCCCAGGGTGGTGCAGGTGCAGGGCGTGTGGGTGCCCCCGCACCGGCGCGGCGAGGGCCTGGCGGCCCCCGGCATGGCGGCGGTCGTGCAGGCCGCCCGCGCCGGCGGCGTGGACGTCGTCTCGCTGTACGTCAACGACTACAACGCGAAGGCGCTGGCGGCGTACCGCCGCGTCGGCTTCCGCGAGGTCGGCACCTTCGCGACCGTGCTGTTCTGACGCCCTCTCCTCCCGGCGTCCTGCTGTTCCCGCGCCCCGCCCCGGCCGGGCGCGTCCCCGGGCGCGGATAGGCTGCCGGGCGTGCTGATGCGGATGTCGACGCTGTTCCTGCGGACCCTGCGGGAGGACCCGGTCGAGGCCGAGGTCGCCAGCCACAAGCTGCTGGTGCGGGCCGGGTACATCCGTCGCGCCGCCCCCGGCATCTACACCTGGCTGCCGCTGGGGCTGAAGGTGCTGCGCAGGGTCGAGGCCGTGGTGCGCGAGGAGATGGACGCCGCCGGGTTCCAGGAGGTCCACTTCCCGGCGCTGCTGCCGCGCGAGCCGTACGAGGCGACGAACCGGTGGACCGAGTACGGCGAGGGCATGTTCCGCCTGAAGGACCGCAAGGGCGCCGACTACCTGCTGGCGCCGACCCACGAGGAGATGTTCACCCTCCTGGTCAAGGACCTGTACTCCTCGTACAAGGACCTGCCGCTGTCGATCTACCAGATCCAGACGAAGTACCGCGACGAGGCCCGCCCGCGGGCCGGGGTCCTGCGCGGGCGCGAGTTCGTGATGAAGGACTCCTACAGCTTCGACGTCGACGAGGCCGGTCTGGAGGTCTCCTACGAGAAGCACCGCGAGGCCTACGTCCGCGTCTTCACCCGCCTGGGTCTGGAGTTCGTCATCGTCTCGGCCGTGTCGGGCGCCATGGGCGGCTCGCGCAGCGAGGAGTTCCTGCACCCCACCCCCATCGGGGAGGACACCTTCGTGCGCTCGGCGGGCGGGTACGCCGCGAACGTCGAGGCCGTCACCACGCCCGTGCCGCCCGCGCTGCCGTTCGACGACGCCCCGGCCGCGCACGTGGAGGACACCCCCGACACCCCCACGATCGAGACGCTCGTCGCGTCCGCCAACGCCGCCCACCCGCGCCCCGACCGGCCGTGGACGGCCGCGGACACCCTGAAGAACGTCCTGGTCGTGCTGCGCCACCCCGACGGCACCCGCGAGCCGCTGGCGGTGGGCCTGCCGGGCGACCGCGAGGTGGACCTCAAGCGGCTGGAGGCGGCGCTGGCCCCGGCGGAGCTGGAGGCCTTCGAGGAGAAGGACTTCGCGGCGAACCCGGCGCTGGTCAAGGGCTACATCGGCCCCGGGGTCCTGGGGGAGGGGTCCGCCTCGGGCATCCGCTACCTGCTGGACCCGCGCGTGGTGGAGGGCACTCGCTGGATCACCGGTGCGGACGAGCCGGGCAAGCACGTGTTCGACCTGGTCGCCGGTCGCGACTTCACCGGCGACGGTGTCGTCGAGGCCGCCGAGGTGCGCGCCGGCGACCCGGCACCGGACGGTTCCGGCCCGCTGGAGCTGGCCCGCGGCATCGAGATCGGCCACATCTTCGCCCTGGGCCGCCGCTACGCGCAGGCGCTGGACCTGAAGGTCCTCGACGAGAACGGCAAGCAGGTCGTGGTGACGATGGGCTCGTACGGCATCGGCGTGACCCGCGCCCTGGCCGCCATCGCCGAGGGCAACCACGACGACAAGGGCCTGGTGTGGCCGCGCGGGCTGGCACCGGCCGACGTGCACGTCGTCGCCACCGGCAAGGACCCGGAGGTGTTCACCACCGCCGAGCGCATCGCCTCGCAGCTGCAGGCCGACGGCGTGGAGGTCCTGCTCGACGACCGCCCGAAGGTCTCGCCCGGGGTGAAGTTCAAGGACGCCGAGCTGATCGGCGTGCCGACGGTCCTCGTCGTCGGCAAGGGCCTGGCCGAGGGGGTCGTGGAGCTGCGCGACCGCCGCAGCGGCGAGGCCCGCCAGGTGCAGCTCGCCGAGGCGGTGCCGGCCGTCACCGCCGCCGTGCGCGGCTGACCCTCACCGCCGCCGCGCGCGCAGCCGCACCGCGGCGGTGGTCCCCGCGACCACCGCCGCGGCGGCTGCCGCGGCCACGGCCGCCGCGGTGGAGGAGTCCGTCCCGGACAGCCGCCCGGCGCACACCCACGCCAGGCCCCACGTCAGCGCCGCCCCGAACGCCAGGCGGCCGTGCGAGCGGAGCGCGGTGAACACCCCCACCGCGGCCGCGACGGCGAGCACCCCCACCGCCCACGCCGGCTCACCGGCCGTCAGCCCGGCCTGCTTCAGCCAGGCCGCGGTGTTCGCGACCGTCGCGATGCTCACCCACCCCAGGTACAGGCCCACGGTGCCGTCCACGAGCACGGCTTCGAGGCGGCTGCTCGGGCGGATCGCGACCAGGCGCCCGAAGGCGACGACGAGCACCGCGAGCAGTGCGGCGATCACCAGGACCGAGGCGCCGACCCACCCCGCCTGCACGGTCGCGATCCAGGCCAGGTTGAGCACCAGCGAGGCCGCGACCCACCAGCCGGTCGCCCGCTGGCGCGCGTCGTGCGCGTGCGCGGGCAGCGCCTGCCACACCGCCAGGGCCACCAGGCCGGTGTAGACCACGCTCCAGATCGCGAACGCCGGGCCGGCCGGTGCCACGAGCGTCGCGTCGGCCGACAGGGCCCCGCCCGCCGCCTCGGCGATCGGGGTGCCGCCGAAGGCGCCGGAACCGACGGCCGAGCCGATCACGGCCACCAGGGCTCCGACGGCGACGGCACCGCGGCGCAGGCCGTCGCGCGAGGGGGTGCCACCGGCGGAGCGGGGCAGGGCGGAGGCGGTGCTCATGCACCGATCGTCCGGCGGACCGACCTGGTCCGCACCCCGGCGCAGCACCGAGGAGGGCCTGTCGGAGGCCGCTGGCGAGCCGGTCTCAGGGCTCCAGGTCGACGAGCACCGCGGCGTGGTCGGAGGCCCACACCCCGTCCACCGGCTCGGTGGCCACCAGGCGCGCCGAGCGCACCGCCCCCTCCCCGCTGAACGGGGTCAGGCCCACCAGCACGTGGTCGATGCGGGCGCTGGGCTGGTGCACCCGCGCCACCCAGGGGTTGCGCCGGTCCCACGTCAGGCCGGGGTCGGCCGGGTCGGCGAAGCGCCAGGCATCGACGAGCACGAACCCCTCCACGGGCCCCGCCGTCTCGTACCCGAGGGCCAGGCGCAGCTCGTCCGAGGTGACCACCGCGTTGAAGTCCCCCGTGAGCACGGGTGGGTAGCGCTCGCCCTTGCGCCGGCTCGCGGCCACGAAGGGCACGAGCCGGCGCACCTGCGCCACCCGCACCGCCGACTCGGCGGGCGAGGAGTTCAGGTGCGTGGTGGTGAACGGCAGCGGCCGCCGGGGGGTGTCCACGAGCACCTGCAGGGCGGTGCGCCCCTCGTCCTCGTGCCCGCCGGCGGGCAGCTGCAGGACGCGCTGCTCCAGCAGCGGGTACCGGCTGAGCACGGCGTTGCCGAAGTCCACGTCGCCCGCGCCCGGGTCGTGCGGGGACAGCCGCCGCTGCCAGCGCGCGGGTCGCGGCGAGGGGGACCACGCGGCCCGCATGCCCAGGCGCTCGGCGAGCCAGTGCGCGAGGTTCTCCCCGCCGGGACCGCCGGTGGCCCACACCTCCTGCAGGCCCACGACGTCGGGGCGGTGCTCGGCGAGGACGGCGAGGATCGCCTCGCGGCGGGCGCGCCAGTCGCCGAAGCGCCACCAGACGTTCCAGGTCATGATCCGCAGCGGGCGGCCGGCGGGCACGGGTTCGGGGGCGCTCATCTCACCCTGCAGTCTCCCAGCGCGCCGGCGGCGGCGGCCGCGGGGGTCGGCCGCCGCTCAGGCACCCGGGGTCGGGTCGGCGGGGGCGGTGGTGGTGCCGGTGGGCAGCGGCAGGCCGTCCTCGCCGGTTGCGGGCAGGCCGGGCAGGTTCACGGTGGTCCCGCCCCATCCGCGCGCGGCACCGGCGGTGCGCAGCACGCCGGCGGCGGCGAGGGCGCGGTCGGCGCGCGAGGCGGCGGCCAGGTCCGCGTAGACGGCGGTGAGCCGCTCCTCCACCGAGGCGGCCAGCAGGCGTGCCGCCTCGGCCGTGGGGGCGGCCGCGTCGTAGGCGGCCTGGGCCCCGACGGGCTCGGCGCCGCGGGCGCGCAGGGTGCCGGTGAGGTCGTCGCGGACGGCCCGGTGCGCGACCGCCGCGGCCAGGGCCCGTGCGCGCGGCTCGTCCACCAGGCGGCCGGCGACGAGCCCGTAGCACCACACGGCCGCGTGCTCGCCGGCCAGGACCGCCTGCAGGGCCGCCACGCCCCCGGCGTCGGGGGAGGGGGACGAGGGGGCGGCGGGTGCGGAGGAGGGGGCCGGGACGACCGGGACCCGCGGCGGGGACGCGCCGGCGGCGGTGGCCGTCGCGTCCGCCAGCAGGACCCGCGAGGCGGCCACGGAGCACAGCAGCCGGGCCATGCCGCCCCCCACCCCGTCGAGGGCGTCGAGGGCGCGCGCGGCGGCGGCGGCGAGCTCCTGCGCCAGGGCGCTCGCGTCCCCGGGCGCGCTCTGCTGCGCGGACGCGGGCACCACCGGGTCGGCCCCCAGGGCGCGCAGGTGGGCCGTGCACGCGTCGGCGACCGAGACCGCGACCTGCTGCACGGCGGCGGGGGCGGTCGCCGGGGCGGTGGCTCCCGCGCCCGCCGGCGCGAGGGCCAGGGCCTGCGCCAGGAGGCGGTGGGCGTCGTCCACGGCCCGCTCGCGGGCCTCGTCGTCGGGCCCGCGCTGCGCCGTCGGGGTGGGCTCCGCCCCGCTCACCCAGCGCACGCCGCAGCCGGCGACCAGGGGGGTGCCCGCCAGCGCCGCGAGGGCGGCGAGGGCGGTGCGCCGGTCCGGTGCCCGGCGGTCCGCTGCGGGGGCGCGCTGCGCGGGGCGGGGGAGAGCGGGCACCCCGGGATCGTGCCACGCGCGTGGTCGGGCGCCTGGCGCGCGCCGGGATACCCTGGGCAGTCGTCGTGGCGAGCGGCGGGTGGCCCCTCGGGGGAACACCCGCCGCTCGCGCGCGCAGAGCTCTAGAGCAGGGGAGGGACGGTCGTGCCGTCGCTGGACGAGGCCGTGGCCAGGCAGCTGGGGGCCGTCTTCGCGGACGAGCGCCGCTCCGCCGGCCTGGCGCTGGAAGCGGTGGAGGTGTCCACCGCCGGTCGCCGGCGCGTGGTGCGCGTGGTGGTCGACCTGGCCGGGGAGGAACCGGGCGAGGTGGACATGGAGGCGGTCGCCGTCGTGTCCGCGGCGGTGTCCGAGGTGCTGGACTCCTCCGACGTCCTCGGCGCGGCGCCGTACACCCTGGAGGTCACCTCCCCCGGTGTCGACCGCCCCCTGACCACGCCGCGCCGTTGGGCGCGCGCCCGCGGCCGCCTGGTGCGCGCGGTGCTGACCGACGGCGGCGCGCTGCTGGGCCGGGTGGAGTCGGTGGACGCGCAGGGGGTGCTGCTGCGCCTGGAGCCGCAGCCCGTCAAGGGCCGCCCGCCGCGCGCGAAGGACGTGGGCGTGCCCCGGGAGGTGCCGTTCGCCGAGCTGGTGCGCGGTGAGGTGCAGGTGGAGTTCCGCCGGGCCGACGGCCCGGACGAGCTGGACGACGCGCCGGCGGACGAGCTGGACGACGAGCTGGACGACGAGCTGGACGACGCGGGACGCGAGGACGAGCAGTGAACATCGACATGGCGGCGCTGCGGCTGCTGGAGCGCGAGCGGGAGATCCCGTTCGAGGCGCTCGTGCGGGCGATCGAGCAGGCGCTGCTCACCGCCTACCACCACACCGAGGAGTCCCAGCAGCACGCCCGCGTGGAGCTGGACCGCAGCAGCGGTGAGGTGCGGGTGCTCGCCACCGAGCGCGATGCCGAGGGCGCCGTGGTGCGCGAGTACGACGACACCCCCGACGGCTTCGGCCGCGTCGCGGCCACCACCGCGCGCCAGGTCATCCTGCAGCGGCTGCGCGACGCCGCCGACGAGCAGGTGCTGGGGGAGTTCGCGAGCACCGAGGGCGACATCGTCTCCGGGGTCGTGCAGCAGGGCCGGGACCCGCGGGTGGTGCAGGTGGACCTCGGCTCCCTGGAGGGCGTGCTGCCCCCGGTGGAGCAGGTGCCGGGCGAGGAGTACCGCCACGGCAGCCGGCTGCGCTGCTTCGTGGTGAGCGTGAAGAGGGGGCCGAAGGGCCCGCAGGTGGTCCTGTCGCGCTCGCACCCGAACCTGGTGCGCCGGCTCTTCGCGCTGGAGGTGCCGGAGATCGCCGACGGCACGGTGCAGATCACCGCGTTGTCCCGCGAGGCGGGGCACCGCACCAAGATGGCCGTGCGCGCCACGCGCCCGGGCGTCAACGCCAAGGGCGCCTGCATCGGCCCGGTGGGACAGCGCGTGCGGGCCGTGATGGCCGAGCTGCGCGGGGAGAAGATCGACATCGTCGACCACAGCGACGACCCGGCCACGTTCGTCGCCAACGCCCTGTCGCCCGCCCGGGTCACGTCCGTGGAGGTGGTGGACGCGGAGGCCCGCTCGGCCCGCGTCGTGGTCCCCGACTACCAGCTGTCCCTGGCCATCGGCAAGGAGGGGCAGAACGCGCGGCTGGCCGCGAAGCTGACCGGCTGGCGCATCGACATCCGGCCCGACACCGAGCAGCCGCAGGCGCCGGGGGCCGCGGGCGGGCGCTGACGGCCGGTCGACTCCCGCGACCCGCCCGAGCGCGTGGCGGCGCTACACTGTCCCCATCGTTACACTCGCTGAGGCCGGTCGCTCCGACCGGCGATCCACCGCCCCCGCCGTCCGTCCCGCCTCCCAGAGCGCGGGCACGGAACACGCGAGGACGTGCGTGGGTTGCCGTGAGAAGGGTTCCCGGTCGACTCTGTTGAGGGTCGTCGCGGCGAGCGGCGAGGACCAGATCCTCGTCGACGAGCGACGGCGGCTCCCCGGCAGGGGCGCGTGGCTGCACCACAGCACCGCGTGCCTGGACCGGGCGGAGAAGCGCCGGGCCTTCGCCCGTGCGCTGCGACGCACCGGCCTCCTCGACACCTCCGGCGTGCGGTCCTTCCTGGAACCGCCCGCCGAGGGGGTCGTTCCCACCACCACCGATGAGAGCGGGTCGAACAGCTGATGAGCACCCGATGAGCTCGTGCAGATGAACCCCGACGACTGACGACGGTCCGCGCCCGGTAGTGGTGGCCCGGACCAGACAGGAGAGATGTGGCAAAGGTCCGGGTCTACGAACTCGCCAAGGAGTTCGGAGTCGAGAGCAAGGTCGTCCTGGCGACGCTGAAGGAGATGGGCGAGTTCGTCCGGTCGGCGAGCTCGACCGTCGAGCCGCCGGTCATCCGCCGGCTGAAGGACAAGTTCCCCGCGGACGGCGCCTCCGGTGGCGCGCGTCCCACCCCGGCGGCGAAGCCGGGTCCGCGCCTGCCGCAGGGTGCCCGTCCGGGCCCCGTGCGTCCGGCCGCTCCCGCTGCTCCGCCCGCCCCGGCGGCCCCCGCCCCCGCGGCGGCTGACGCCGGAACCCCCTCCGCGCCCGCCCCGGCACCGGCGAGCCCGGCCCCGGCCGAGGCGCAGCCCCCGGCTCCGGCGGCGCCGGCGTCCCCCGCCTTCCAGGCACCCGCACCGTCGGCACCCGCACCGTCGGCACCCGCCTCGCCGCAGCAGCGGCCGGCCGTGCCCGGCGCGAACCGCCCGGTGCCCGGCGGTCCCCGTCCGTCCACGCCCCCGGCCGCCGGTGGCCCCGGTGCCGGCACCAGGCCGGGCGCGCGTCCCGGTGGTCCCGCCACCCCGGGCGCCCGTCCCGGTGCTCCGGCCGGTCCGGGTGCGCGCCGTCCCGGACCGCCCGAGCGCGCCGAGCGCCCGGGTCCCGGTGGTGACCGTCCGCGCGGCGACCGTCCCGAGCGCAGCGAGCGCCCGGACCGCGGCGAGCGCCCGGCTGCGGGTGCCGGCCGTCCCGGTGCCCCCGGAGGTGCCCGTCCGGGTGCCCCGCGCCCGGGCAACAACCCCTTCGCGAACAGCCAGGGCATGCCGCGCCCGCAGGGCGGTGCGCGCCCGGGCAACAACCCCTTCGCGAACAGCCAGGGCATGCCGCGCCCGCAGGGCGGTCCCCGCCCGGGTGCGGCCGGCCCCGGTGGCCCCCGTCCGGGTGCTGCCGGTCCGGGTGGTCCCCGTCCGGGTGGTCCCCGCCCGAACCCCGGCATGATGCCGGCGCGCCCGACGGTCGGCCGTCCGGGTGCTCCCGCCGGTCGTCCGGGTGCTCCCGGACGCGGTGGCCCCGGTGGCGGCCGCGGTGGCTTCGGCGGTCGTCCCGGTGGCGGCACCGGCGGTCCCGGTGGCACCGGTGGCGGTTTCCAGGGGCGTCCGGGTGGTCCCGGTCGCGGTGGTCGCGGTGGTACGCAGGGCGCGTTCGGTCGCGCCGGTGGCCGCCCCGTGCGCGGGCGCAAGTCCAAGCGCGCCAAGCGCCAGGAGTACGAGGCGATGCAGGCCCCCTCGGTGGGGGGTGTGCAGGTCCCGCGCGGTGACGGCTCCACGGTCGTCCGCATCCGCCGCGGCGCCTCGCTGACCGACTTCGCCGACCGCATCGACGCGAACCCCGCGTCGCTGGTGACGGTGCTGTTCCACCTCGGTGAGATGGCCACGGCCACGCAGTCGCTGGACGAGGACACCTTCCAGGCGCTGGGCGCCGAGCTCGGCTACGTCGTCGAGGTCGTCTCCCCGGAGGACGAGGAGCGCGAGCTGCTCGCCGGGTTCTCCATCGACCTGGACGCCGAGCTGGAGGCCGAGGGCGACGAGGAGCTGGAGTCGCGCCCGCCGGTCGTCACCGTCATGGGTCACGTCGACCACGGCAAGACGAAGCTGCTGGACGCCATCCGCTCGACCGACGTGGTGGCCAAGGAGGCCGGGGGGATCACCCAGGCCATCGGTGCCTACCAGGTCTCCAAGGAGCACGAGGGCGTCGAGCGGGCGATCACCTTCATCGACACCCCGGGCCACGAGGCCTTCACGGCCATGCGTGCCCGTGGCGCCAAGGTGACCGACATCGCGATCCTCGTGGTCGCGGCCGACGACGGCGTGATGCCCCAGACGATCGAGGCGCTCAACCACGCCCAGGCGGCCGACGTGCCGATCGTCGTGGCGGTCAACAAGGTCGACAAGGAGGGCGCGAACCCGGCGAAGGTCCGGCAGCAGCTCACCGAGTACAACCTGGTGGCCGAGGAGTACGGCGGCGAGACGATGTTCGTCGACGTCTCCGCGAAGCAGGGCATGGGCATGGACAGCCTCCTCGAGGCCGTCCTGCTCACCGCCGACGCCGCGCTGGACCTGCGGGCCAACCCCGACAAGGACGCTCGCGGCATCGCCATCGAGGCGAGCCTGGACAAGGGTCGCGGCCCCGTCGCCACGGTCCTCGTCCAGTCCGGCACGCTGCACGTCGGTGACGCGATCGTGGCGGGCACCGGCTACGGCCGCGTGCGCGCCATGCTCGACGAGCACGGCAACCAGCTCTCGGAGGCGACCCCGTCGCGTCCGGTGCAGGTGCTGGGCCTGACGTCGGTGCCGGGTGCGGGCGACACGTTCCTCGTGGCGCCCGACGACCGCACCGCTCGTCAGATCGCCGAGAAGCGCGACGCCGCCGAGCGCAGCGCCCTGCTGGCGAGGTCGCGCAAGCGCATCTCGCTGGAGGACTTCACCAAGGCGCTCGAGCAGGGCAAGGTCGAGACCCTCAACCTCATCCTCAAGGGTGATGGTGCGGGCTCGGTCGAGGCCCTCGAGGACGCCCTGCTGAAGATCGACGTCGGTGACGAGGTCGAGCTGCGCGTCATCGACCGCGGTGTCGGGGCCATCACGAAGAACAACGTGAACCTCGCCGTCGCCTCGAACGCGATCATCCTCGGCTTCAGCGTCCGCCCGGAGCAGCAGACCAAGGAGTACGCGGACCGCGAGGGTGTCGACATCCGCTACTACTCGGTCATCTACCAGGCGATCGAGGACGTCGAGAACGCCCTGCGCGGTCTGCTCAAGCCGGAGTTCGAGGAGGTCCAGCTCGGGACGGCGGAGATCCGCGAGGTCTTCCGCTCCTCGAAGTTCGGCAACATCGCCGGCTGCCTCGTCCGGTCGGGGCTCATCCGCCGCAACACCAAGGCGCGCGTGCTGCGCAACGGTGTCGTGCACGGGGACAACCTGACCATCGAGTCGCTGCGACGGTTCAAGGACGACGCCACCGAGGTCCGCGAGGGCTTCGAGTGCGGTATCGGCCTCGGCTCGTACAACGACCTCCAGGTCGACGACGTCATCGAGACGTTCGAGATGCAGGAGAAGCAGCGCTCCTGACGCGGTGATCGACGGCCGGGGCGGGACCTCCCTCCCGCCCCGGCCGTTCCCGTCCGCACCCGCGGGCGGAGCGGGCGAGTCGCGCGGGGGAGGCCGCACCCCCCCGACGTGTTCACAGGCACCCTGACGTTCGACCTCCTCCTCGGCGACGTGCACTCGCTCAAGGGCAAGCGGAGCCTCGTGCGACCGCTGGTCGCCGAGCTGCGCCGCTCGTTCGACGTGGCCGCCGCCGAGACCGGTTCTCTCGACCTGCACCGGCGCGCCGAGGTGGCCGTGGCGGTCGTCGCCCCCGACGCCGCCCGCTGCACCGACGTGCTGGACCGCTGCGAGCGGCTGGTCGCGGCGCACCCCGAGTTCCAGATCCTCTCCACCCGGCGGCAGTTCCTGTCGTCGGACGACTGAGCACCTCCAGGAGGGAAGTCCCGTGGCGGACCCCACTCGCGCCCGCAAGCTCGCCGACCGCATCAAGGTCGTCGTGGCCGAGGCGCTCGAGAAGCGCGTGAAGGACCCCCGTCTGGGGTTCGTCACCATCACCGACGCCCGGGTCACCAACGACCTGCAGCACGCGACGCTGTACTACACGGTGCTCGGCAGCGACGAGGAGCGCGCCGGCACGGCCGTGGCCCTCGAGAGCGCCAAGGGCGTGCTGCGCGCGGAGGTCGGCAAGCGCACCGGCGTGCGCCTGACCCCGACGCTGACGTTCGCCAGCGACGAGGTCCCCGAGACGGCCACCCAGATCGAGGAGCTGCTGCGCGCCGCGGCCGAGCAGGACGCCCGCGTGGCGGCCCTGGCCGCCTCCGCCCAGCCGGCCGGTGAGGCGGACCCGTACAAGAAGCCCGTCGAGCACGACCTCGGCGAGGACGACGACTTCGACGAGGACGACTTCGACGAGGACGACGGCCTCGAAGAGGACCCCGACGAGGACGGCGGCGCCCCCGGCGACCGCCCGCTGCCCTGAGCGCTGCGGCGGAGGGCGCCGGGCGCCCGCAGGTCGGCGACGGGATCCTCGTGGTCGACAAGCCGGCGGGCTGGACCAGCCACGACGTGGTGGGCCGCTGCCGGCGCCTGCTGGGCACCCGCCGCGTCGGGCACGCCGGCACCCTGGACCCCGCGGCGACGGGGGTGCTGGTGCTGGGCGCCAACCGCGGCACGAAGTTCCTCACGCACCTGGTGGCCCACGACAAGGCGTACACCGCCACCGTGCGGCTGGGCCTGGCGACGACCACGGACGACGCCGAGGGTGAACCCCTGGGCGAGCCCGCGGACGCCACCGGCCTGGGCGCGGACGCGCTCGCCGCGGCGGTGGCGGCTCTGACCGGCGACCTGCAGCAGGTTCCCAGCTCCGTCAGCGCCATCAAGGTCGACGGGAAGCGCTCCTACGCCCGGGTCCGCGAGGGTGAGGTCGTGGAGCTGCCCGCGCGCCCCGTGAGCGTGTCCCGCTTCGAGGTCCTCGCCCGTCGCACGGACGGGCCCTTCGTGGACCTCGACGTGGAGGTCGAGGTCTCCAGCGGCACGTACGTGCGGGCCCTGGCCCGTGACCTCGGCGCCGCGCTCGGTGTCGGCGGCCACCTGAGTGCGCTGCGCCGCACCCGCTCGGGGCCGTTCACCCTCGCCGAGGCGCGCACGCTGGCCGAGGTCGAGGCGGCCCCGGCCGTCACGCCGCTGGCGCAGGTGGCCCGGCGGTTGTTCCCCGTGCGCGAGCTCGACGCCGGGGAGGTGGGGAGGGTCGCGCACGGCGGTTTCACGCCGCCCTCCGGCCACGACGGCCCGGTCGCCGCCTTCGCGCCGGACGGCACGCTGGTGGCGCTGCTGGGCGACACCGCCCGCGGGGCCAAGCCCCTGCTGGTGCTGACCCCCGCGGGCTGACGGGTCTCACACCAGCGTGTAGCCGCCGTCGACGGCGATGGACTGCCCGGTGACGTAGCGGGACGAGTTCGAGGCCAGGAACGCGACCAGGCCGTCGAGGTCCTCGGGTTCTCCCATGCGTCCCAGCGGGGTCAGCTCCTCCCAGCGCCGGCGCAGGTCCGGGTTCGCGTCGGTGAACTGCCGCGTCATGTCCGAGAGGAAGTAGCCGGGCGACACGGCGTTCACACGCACACCCGTCGCCGCCCACTCCACGGCGAGCGACGCCGTGAGGTGGGCGACCCCCGCCTTGGAGGCGTTGTACGCCGCCTGGTGCTGGGGCACGTTGACGATCGTCGCCGACATCGAGGCCACGTTGACGACCGCGCCCCGGCCGGCGGGCACGGCGCGCCGGCCGAACGCCTGGCACGCCAGGAAGGTCCCCGTCAGGTTGATGTCGATCACCCGGCGCCACTGCTCGGCGGACTGGTCCAGCGCGTCCGCCCACACGGCCACGCCCGCGGCGTTCACCAGGACGCGGGGCGTGCCCAGTTCGGCCTCCACCCGTTGGAAGGCCGCCTCGAGCGCGTCGGGGTCGGTCACGTCGGTGACGGTCCCGAGCGCCGCGACGCCCGTCTCCCCGTGCAGCCGAGCCCCCTCCTCCTCGACGGTGCCGAGCACGTCCAGCAGGGCCACGGACATCCCCTGCCGGGCGAGCGCCGCCGCCATCGACCTGCCCAGTCCGCGCCCGCCGCCGGTGACGACGGCGACGGCGCCGGCCAGGTCGGGGTGGACCGCTTCGCGGGCCGCGCCGCTCACCGGCTCAGCCCCTCCTTGGCGAACCGCAGCGCATCGCTCGCCAGGGCCCGGTTGTCGGTCCACAGGTTCCGCCAGATCGCCAGGGAGTTGGACAGCGTGGGGTGCACGACCTCCGAGGAGAACGACTCGAAGGTGACGATGCCGTCGTACTGCACCTCGCGCAGGGCCGTGAAGAACTCCTCCCACGGGACCGTCCCGGTGCCGAGGGCTCCCCGGTGGGACTCGCCGATGTGCACGTACCCCAGCTTGCCTGCGGCGGCGGCGGCGTGGACCGCCTCGGAGAACGACCTCTCCTCGATGTTCATGTGGTACGTGTCCAGGTGGGCGACGACGTTGTCGCGGCCGACGGCGGCGATGTAGTCGAGGGTCTGCTGCACCGTGTTCACGACGTTGGTCTCGTACCGGTTGCAGAACTCGATGCCCAGGGTGATGCCGGAGGCGGCGGCCTCGTCGGCCAGCCGGGCGATCGTCTCCTGCGAGTTCGCCATCCCCCGCTCGGTGACGGGGCCGTCGTACTTGCCCAGCTTGGAGTAGATCACCCCGCACAGGACGCTCCCGCCGACGTCGCGCACCACGCGCAGGGCCTGCCCCAGCCGTTCGCGACCGCGGGCCACGACCTCGGGGTCCTCGCTGGAGACGTCGGTCGACTCGTCCAGGCCCAGCGAGCCGCTGGCCCGCAACCCGTGCTCGGACAGCAGGCGCGCGGTCGCGGCGGTGTCGAAACCGCTGGGCTCGATGAGGGCGAGCTCGATGAGGTCGTAACCCGCCTCGGCGGTGGCGGAGATCGCACCGCGCGCCTCGGTCTCGCTCCAGCCCCCCGTCCAGACGAGGGCGTGGACGCCGTGGGTGGTGCTCATGGTCTCCTCCGGGGTGGGAGCTGGGGGTCAGGGGCGGGTGCCGCCGCGCAGGGCACGGCTGCGGTCGGCGATGTCAGGGCGGGCGAAGAACGTCTCGAGCGAGTCGGCGGGCAGTGGCCGCACCCCGCCGGCAGCCGCGGCGGCCAGCCGCACCAGGGCTGCCTTGACCGTCATGCGGGTGACGGCGTCGAGCGCCTCGGCCGTGGGGGCGTTGACGACGATGCCGTGGTTCCCCAGCAGGACCAGGCGGGGCAGTTCCCCGTACCGGTCGGCGTGGCGGGTGATGCCAGCGAGGTAGCTGCGGCCCAGGTCGATGCCCGGCTGGGCGTAGGGGACGAAGAGCGGCCGGCCCAGCACGACGGCCTCGTCGGAGTAGGCGAAGGACTCCCAGGCGCGGGCGGCGTCCCGGCCCGCCAGCAGGCCCGTCACGGCGGTGGGGTGGGTGTGGCCGACGAACTCCACCGCCTCCACGGCCCGCGCGGCGACGTGGACGGGCGTCTCGATCGAGGCCCGCCGGCGTCGGCCGGCGTGCTCGCCGGCGTCGAGGGCGGCGCTGAGGTCCCCCTGGGTGGCGGCGGGGTCGCGCAGCAGGTCCAGCACCCGCCCGGGGTCGACGACCGCGAAGTCCTCGGCGGTGGCGCGCGCCATGCCGGACCCGGACGTCTTCACGACCACGCGGCCGTCGGGCAGCAGTTGCGAGGTGTTGCCCTCGGCGAGGATGACGAGGTCCCGGTCCGGGTCGCCCAGGAGGTGGGTGAGGGACAGCAGTTCCGCGCTCACCAGGGCGGGGTCCCAGCGGGTGGCCGTGCTCGGGGTGGTCATCGCGCCTCCGTGGTGGTGAGTCGTCCGGTCCGGTCCGCGCGCTGCGGCTCGCGGGCGGCGACGGCTCGGGCGAGCCGGTCGGCGGCCTCGACCCACGCGTCGGCGCCCGGCTCGTCGCCGGTGCCGTCGCCGGGTTCCACGACGCGCTCCTGCACGCTGGCGGCGACGACGCGGCGCAGGTCGGCCAGGTCCCGCAGCTCGCCCAGGGCGATGAGCTGCACGCCGGCGTTGCCGAGCGCGGTGGCCTCGACGGGGCCGCAGTGCACGGGCAGACCGGTGGCGGCGGCAGTGGCCCGGGCCAGCCCGGGGTGCTGCGAGCCCCCGCCGGTGACCTCGATCGCGGTCGGCGCGGTCCCCGTCGCGGCCGTGAGCTCACCCACCACGGTGCGGTAGGCCAGCGCCAGGGAGTCCACGACGCACCGGGCGACCGCGCCGGGCGTGACCGGGACCGGTTCACCGTGGTCCGCGCACCAGGCCCGGATCCGCCCCGGCATGTCGCCGGGCGCCACGAACTCCTCCGCGTCGGGGTCCACGAGGCTGCGCAGCGGCGGCTCGGCCGCGGCGAGCGCGGCCAGGGCGGGGTAGTCCAGGGCGAGGCCCTCGCGGGCCCACCACCGCCGGCACTCCTGCAGCAGCCACAGCCCCGCCACGTTGCGCAGCAGCAGGTCGCGGTTTCCGGCGCCGGCCTCGCGGCTCAGCGCCGGAGGACGCTGCGGGCCGGCGCCGGGGGCCACCTCGGCCCCCATGAGGGACCAGGTCCCCGAGGAGCAGAACAGCGCGCCCGGTCCGGCGAACGGTGTCGCGGCGACCGCGCTGGCGGTGTCGTGCGCGGCCGGGGCGACGACCCGGGCGCCGCGCAGCCCGGCCACGGCCAGGTCACCGGTGAGGGGACCGGTGTCGGTGCCGGCGTCCACCACCTCGGGCAGGATGCGCTCCGGCACGCCCAGGTCCGCCAGCAGGTCGGTGTCCCACCGGCGGGCGGCGCTGTCGTACGCACCGGTCGTCGACGCCAGGGTCCGCTCGGTCGCGCGCGTGCCGGACAACCGGTGGTGCACGAGGTCGGGGAGCATCAGGAGCGTGTCAGCGCGGGCGAGCCGGTCGCCCTCCGACGCGTCGGCGTGCAGGCCGAAGACCGTGTTGATGGCCTCCACCCGGGCACCGCTCGTCGCCCTCAGCCGGGCCAGGCCCACGGTCCGCAGCGCGGACGCCATGCCGCGCCGCTGCCGGGGGTCGCGGTAGCAGGTGGGACGGTCCACGAGCGCGCCGCCGGCGTCCAGCAGCGCGTAGTCCACCCCCCAGCCGTCGACCCCCACGGAGGCGACGGCGGTCCCCGCGGCCAGGGCGCGCAGGGCCAGCGCGGTCCGGTCGAAGAGGTGGTCCACGTCCCAGCGCAGCGCGCCGTCGACGTGGACGGGCGCGTGCGGGAACCGGTCGACGGTGCGCCAGTGGAGGCGCTGGCCGTCGAAGGAGACCGAGACCACCCGTCCGCTCTCGGCGCCGAGGTCGACGGCGGCCACGGTGCGGGTGGTCACGCGCCCCGGCCCGGGGGTGTCCCGGTGTGCGTACCTGCCACTGCGCACCACGTCCTCGTGACGGTTCCGTTCGCTGCGCCGCGACCGGAGCGGGTTCGGTGCTGTGAAAACTAGCGTTCGCTCACACCGGCGGCAAGGGTCGCCGCGCTACCCTCGTGGGCGCCGTGGCGGGCGCCGCGGGGGGGAGGGGGACGCGCGTGTCGCTGATGGGAACCCCGGACGCCGCGGCCCGGCGCGCTCGGTTGCGCGAAGTCCTGCTCAGCCAGGGCGTGGTCCTCCTGGCCGACGCGGCGCGCCTGTTCGAGGTGCACCCCATGACCATCCGGCGGGACTTCGAGCACCTGGAGAACTCCGGCCTGGCGCGGCGGGTGCGCGGCGGCATCGTCAACACCGGCGGGGAGGGTTTCGCGCAGCGCCGGAACCGCCAGGCAGCCGCGAAGCGGCGCATCGGCCGCAAGTTGCTGGAACTCGTCGGGCCGGGGGGTGCCGTGGGTCTGGACTCCTCGACGACGGTCCACGCGCTGGCCGAGGTCCTCCCCGCCGGGCAGGGGATCTCCGTGGTCACCACCGGCCTGGAGGCCTTCGACACCCTGCGCGGGCGCGGGGGAGTGCGCTGCTACCTCACCGGTGGTGAGCACGAGGAGGAGAACTCCAGCCTGGTCGGCCCGTTGGCGGTGAACGCGCTGCGCACGTTCCACCTGGACGTCTGCTTCCTGTCCGCGCTGGGGGTGCACCCCGCCACAGGCACGAGCGAGTCGACCCTGGAGCAGGCGGGGGTGAAGGAGGTGATGGCATCGGTCTCGGCTCGGGTCGTCCTGGCGGTCGACTCCAGCAAGCTGGGCTCGCGGTCACGGGTCAGGGCACTGCCCCTGGAGCGCGCGGACGTCCTGGTCACCGAGCTGGACCCCGCGGACGGCAGGCTCGAGGAGTACCGCGACCGGGTCGGGGAACTGCGCTGAGGGATAAACCCGGCCGAGATCGTTGACGCGCTCCTGGACCCCACTTAACATCCTTCACAGCGCCGACCCGCGCACCGCGAACACCGCCGGTCACCGACGACCCCGGGGCGCGCGAGCGGGAACGGCCCGCCGGGCACCTGCGCGGGCCGTCCTCCCACCACCTGAGGAGAGTCGATGAGGAACCTCCGATTCCTGGCAGCCGCGGCCACGACGCTCGTGCTGGCCGCCGGCACCGCCGGCTGCACGTCGCGCAACGACACCGCCGCGGAGGGCGAGGCCACCTCCGACGGGCCGACTCGCATCGCGTTCGTGCCCAAGCTGCAGGGTTCTCCGTACTTCGAGGCCATGGACGCCGGTGCTCAGCGCGCCGCGGAAGAGCTCGGTGACATCGAGTGGCTCTACCAGGGGCCGACCACGGCGGACGCGGCGCAGCAGGCCGACGTCGTCCGCTCGTTCATCCAGCAGCAGGTGGACGTCCTCGTCGTGGCACCCAACGACCCCGACTCCATGGCACCCGTGCTGCAGGAGGCGCAGGCCGCCGGAATCCACGTGGCGACCTCCGACACCGACGCGCCGAACTCGGTGCGCGAGGTGTTCGTGAACCAGGCCACCGCCGACGGCATCGCCAAGCAGGTCATCGACTCCCTCGCCGCCGCCATGGGCGAGAGCGGGGAGTTCGCCATCGTGTCCTGCGGGGAGACCGCGGAGAACCTGAACTCCTGGATCGCCGCGGAGAAGGAGTACGTCGCCGCGGAGTACCCGGACATGACGCTCACGGAGGTGGGTTTCTCCGGGGAGGACCAGGCCGCGAACGCACAGATGGCGACGGACTACATGAACGCCAACCCGAACCTCGAGGGCCTGATCGGGCAGTGCACCACGTCCGCGGTCGGCGTGGCGCAGGCCGTGCGCGACGCCGGGCGGATCGGGGAGGTCTTCACCGTGGGCGTCGGGACGCCGCAGTCGATGAAGCCGTACCTGGAGGACGGTTCGTCCTCGGCGTCGATCCTCTGGGACGTCGAGAACTTCGGCTACCTCACGGCGTGGGCGGGCCGGCAGCTCGCCCTCGGCGAGGAGTTCCAGGAGACGAACGAGGTCAGCGAGGAGCTCGGAGAGGTCGAGTACGTCCCGGAGGAGGAGATGCTGATCCTCGGCCCGGCCCTGGAGATCACCCCCGACAACGTCGACGACTTCGACTACTGAGCGGAAGGCGTTCGTGAGCTCCGCACCCGCCGCTCCCCGGGTCCGCGTCCGCGGAGCCGCCAAGCGCTTCGGCGCCGTCCACGCCCTGCGCGCCGCCGACCTGGACGTGCACGCCGGTCGCGTCCACGCCCTCGTCGGGGAGAACGGGGCCGGCAAGTCGACCTTGGTCAAGATCCTCGCCGGTGCGGAGACGGCCGACGCCGGCACTGTCGAGTTCGACGGCCGCGCAGTGCAGCTGTCCTCGACCTCCGAGGCGCTGTCGCTGGGCATCAGCACCGTCTGGCAGGAACCCCAGCTGTTCGACGAGCTGACCGTGACGGAGAACATCTTCACCGGCAGGGAGCTGCGCAAGGGGTTCGTGGTCGACTGGCGTCGCCAGCGTGAGGAGGTCGGGCGGCTGCTGGACCTCATCGGGCTGCCCGGGCACCTGGCCACCGTGCCCGTCGCCGAGCTGTCGATCGCGCAGGCGCAGCAGGTCTCCATCGCCAAGGCGCTGGCGCAGGAGGCTGCCGTGCTGGTGCTGGACGAGCCCAGCGCGATCCTCACCGACGCCGAGATCGAGGTCCTCTTCGGCGTGGTGCGCCGGCTCACGGCCCGGGGGGTCGCGGTCGTCTACATCTCCCACCGCCTCGACGAGCTGTTCCGCATCGCCGACGAGGTGACCGTCATGCGCGACGGGCGGACCGTGGGCACCTGGCCGATCCACGACCTGACGGTGCGGCGCATCGCCGAGCTCATGGTCGGCGGCCTCATCGACGAGCACGTGCGCCGCGACGCCGCCCTCGACCCGGCGGCGCCCGTGGTCGTGGAGCTCGACGACCTGACCGGGCCGGGGTACACCGGCGTGCGGTTGCAGGTGCGCGCCGGAGAGGTCGTCGCCCTCTACGGGCTGGTGGGTTCCGGCGCCGCCGCGATCGCGGCCTCGCTGTGGGGGATGGTGACGCCGGTGTCCGGTCGCGTGCTGCTCGAGGGCCGCCCGGTGCGTCCCCGCTCCCCGAAGCACGCCCAGGCGACGGGCATCGCGCTGCTGCCGGCGGACCGCAAGCGCGAGGGGATGTTCGCCTTCCAGTCCATCGCGTTCAACGTCTCCGCCGGTCACATCGGGATGCTGAGCCGGCTCGGGCTGTGGTTCGACCGCCGCCGGGAGCGTGAGCTCGCGCGCTCCATGGTGCAGCGACTGGCCATCAAGACGCCCAGCGAACGGCAGGCCATCGGGGCTATGTCCGGGGGCAACGCGCAGAAGGCCGTGCTGGCGCGGCAGCTGGTGCGCCGCCCGAAGCTGCTGGTCCTCGAGGAGCCCACGCAGGGGGTCGACGTGGGGGCCAAGGAGGAGATCCACCGGCTGGTGGCGGAGGTCGCCGGCGACGGCACCGCGGTCCTCGTCGTCACCTCCGACCTGCCGGAGGCGTTGCGCGTGGCGGACCGGGTCGTGGTCGTGCGGGGCGGCACCACGACGGCCGAGTTCGGCCGCGGCGCCACGCAGGTGGACGTGCTGGCCGCGGCCGCCGGCGACGACGCCCTCGCGCGCGGGGGCCGGGCGTGAGCGCGGGGACGCTGCAGCCGGCCGCGCCGCGCGAGCGCCGGCGCCCGCGCGTGCTGCCCGCCCCGGTCTCGGCCGCCGAGCTGGTGCTGCTGGGCGTGGTGGCGCTGCTGTGGGTGCTGCTGGGGCTGACCACCCCGGCGTTCCTCAGCGCCGCCTCCCTGCAGCCGCTGCTGTCCAACGTCGCCCCGATCGCGCTCGTCGGGGTGGGGATGACGTTCGTCATCGTCTCCGGCGGGATCGACGTGTCCGTCGCGGGGATGCTCACCGTCAGCGCCGTCCTGGTCGCCAAGGCCATGACGGGCGCGGACGTGTCCCTGCCGGTCGCCCTGCTCATCGCCGTGGGCTCCGGCGGGCTCATGGGACTGGCGAACGGCCTGCTCATCGCGGTCGGCCGCGTGCACCCGATCATCATCACGTTCGGCACCGCGAACGTGTTCCTGTGGGTGGGGCTGCGCGTCTTCGACGCGCAGGTGGTCAACGGCCTGCCGCCCACGCTGGCCGTGCTGGGCCGCGGCCCGGAGGGCCGGCTGCTGGGCGTGCCGGTCTCCTTCCTGCTGGCCCTCGCCGTCGCCGCGCTCGCCTGGTGGTACCTGCGCTACACCGCCGGCGGGCGCCACGTGTACGCCGTGGGCAACGACGCCGCCGCCGCCCGGCTGGCCGGCATCCCGGTGCGCCGCCGGATCGTGGGCGCCTACCTGCTCACCGGGCTCCTGGCCGGGTTGGCGGCCTGCGTCCTGATCGCCAACGGCACCCAGACGCTGGCCCCCAACGTCGGGGCCGGCAAGGAGCTCGCGGTCATCGCGGCGGTCGTCATCGGCGGCACGTCCATCACGGGCGGGCGCGGCACCGTGCTGGGCACCGTGCTGGGCGCGGTGCTCGTGCAGACCGTCACCAGCGGGGTGACCCAGCTGGGGCTGCCGTCCCAGCTGGCCGAGCTGTTCGTCGGCGTGTTCATCGTCGTGGCGGTCGGCGCCGACCTGGTCCTGCAACGACTGCGGAGGTCCGCGTGAGCACGTCGACGTCGTCCAGCCCGCGGACCACCGCACCGCCCGCCCCCTCGCGGTGGGCGTCCCTGGGGCGCACGGTCCTGACCCAGCGCGTCGTGCTGCTCGCGGTCCTCGTCGCGGCCGTCGTCGCCACCTTCACGGCGCTGGACCTGGCGGGGCGCACCAGCGGGCCGTACAACCCCGACTACCTCGCGGGCTCGCTCATCAACGTCGTGCCGACCGCGATGCTGGGCCTGGCCGAGCTGCTCGTCATCGTCTCGGGCCGCGGCGGGATCGACCTGTCGGTGGGGGCGATGGTCTCCCTCGTCGGCATGGGGTTCGGGTTCTGCTACGGGCTGTGGGGCTGGCCGCTGTGGGTTGCCGTCCCGGCGGCGGTGCTCGGCGGCGCCGTCCTCGGCGCCGTCAACGGGTTCCTCGTGGCGCACCTGCGCTTCCCCGCGCTCATCGCGACGCTGGCGACGTACTACGCGTACAAGTCGATCGCCATCGTCGTCAACGACCAGCAGCCCATCAACTCCCCCCGGGTGCAGGACCTGTACGCCACGGCGCGCGCGGTGGAACTGCCCCTGATCGGTGCGCAGCTGCCGCTCCTGCCGCTGGGGGTGGTGCTGTTCCTGCTGCCCACGGTGCTCGTCGTCTGGTACGTCGTGGACCGCTCCCCGTACGGGCGCCGGCTGTTCGCCGTGGGCACCAACGACGTCGCCGCGACCTGGGCGGGCATCGGCGTGACGGCCACCCGGTTCTGGGCGTACGCCGGGGCGGGGGCGATCAGCGGCCTCGTCGCGGTCGTCACCGTGGGGCAGTTCGCCTCCGCGCGACCCGACGCCGGCACCTCCGGCAACGGCATGGCCCTGCCCGCCATCACCATCGCCGTCCTGGCGGGGGTCGCCATCACCGGTGGCATCGGACGCGTCTCGGGCGTCGTCCTGGCCGCGGTGCTGGTGGCCTGGCTCAACGCGGGCGTGCTGCTGACCTTCCCCGGCAACGCCGGGACCCGGCTGCAGCTGCTCGCGCTGGGGCTGCTCCTGGTGCTCGCCGCGCTGTTCAACGGCTGGACGAACCGGCGCTACCGGATCCTCGGCTGACCCCCCGCACCGCGGCGGATCCACCGACCGCGACCACCCCATCGACCGAGGAGGAGCACGTGGCGGTTCTCGACGCCTTCGACCTGACCGGGCGCAAGGCCCTGGTGACCGGTGGCAACCGCGGGCTGGGGCTGGCCTTCGCCCGCGGCTTGGCGGAGGCGGGGGCCTCCGTCGCCATCGCCGCGCGCGACGCCGCCCTCAACGAGGCCTCGGCGGCGCTGCTGCGCTCGGAGGGTCACACCGTCCACGTCGTCACCGGCGACGTGGTCACCGACGCCGAGCGCATCGTGGCCGGGGCCGAGGAGGCGCTCGGCGGGCTGGACGTGCTGGTGAACAACGCCGGCATCGCCATCCACCGCCCCTCGTTCGAGGTGAGCGACGAGGAGTGGCGCACGGTGGTGGACCTGAACCTCACGTCGTTGTGGAAGACCTCCGTGGCCGCGGCCCGGCACATGAAGGACCACGGCGGCGGCAGCATCGTCAACATCGGGTCGATCTCGTCGATCATCGTGAACCGCCCGCAGTGGCAGGCGTCGTACAACGCCTCCAAGGCCGGGGTGCACCAGCTGACGAAGTCGCTGGCCGCCGAGTGGGCGCCGCACGGCATCCGGGTGAACGCCGTCGCCCCCGGCTACGTCAAGACGGACATGGCGCCGGTGGACCGCCCCGAGTTCCGGGCCCGGTGGATCGAGGACTCCGTCCAGCAGCGGTACGCGCTGCCCGAGGAGATCGCGCCCACGGTCGTCTACGTGGCCTCCGACGCCGCCGCGTTCATGACCGGGTCCGTCGTGGTCATCGACGGCGGGTACACGGTCTACTGAGCCCCGGCTGCCGGAACGCGCGAGGCCGCCCCCGGGGGGAGTTCCCCGGGGGCGGCCTCGTCAGTGGTGCGGGTCGGTGGTGCGGACCGGTCAGACGGTGGCGGGCTCGGCGATCGCGTCCTCGACGCGCCGGCGGGAGCGGAACCGCTCCAGGTCCAGGATGCCCTCGCGCTTGGCGACGATCGTGGGCACCAGCGCCTGGCCGGTGACGTTCACCGCGGTGCGGCCCATGTCCAGGATCGGGTCGATGGCCAGCAGCAGGCCCACGCCCGCCAGCGGCAGGCCCAGCGTCGACAGGGTCAGCGTCAGCATGACGGTGGCGCCGGTCAGGCCCGCGGTCGCGGCCGAGCCGACGACCGACACGAACGCGATGAGCACGTAGTCGGTGATGGACAGGTCCACGTCGAAGAACCCGGCCACGAAGATCGCCGACAGCGCGGGGTAGATCGCGGCGCATCCGTCCATCTTGGTGGTGGCGCCCAGCGGCACCGCGAAGGAGGCGTACGAGCGCGGGACGCCCAGCTCCTCCTCGGTGACCCGCTGCGTCACCGGCAGGGTGCCGATGGAGGAGCGGGAGACGAACGCCAGCTGGGTGGCGGGCCACACGCCGGCGAAGAAGCTGCGCACGCTCAGGCCGTGCGCGCGCAGCAGCACCGGGTACAGCACGAACAGCACCAGGGCCAGGCCGACGTAGATGTCCACGACGAACACCGCGAGCGGGCTCAGCGCGTCCCAGCCGTAGCTGGCGACGGCCCGTCCCAGCAGGCCGACGGTGCCCAGCGGGGCCAGGCGGATGACCCACCACAGGACGGTCTGCACGATGGCCAGGGCGGAGCGGGCCACGTTCAGCACCGGCTCGGCCTTCTCGCCGACCTTGAGGATCGCCACGCCGAGCGCGATGGAGATGACGAGCAGCTGCAGGACGTTGAAGGACAGCGAGACGCCGTCGTCGGAGGCGGAGGCCTGCAGGCCGAACACGTTGCCGGGGACGATGCCCTGGAGGAAGTCCAGCCACGAGCCGGTGCTGCTGGGCTCCTGAGCGGCCGAGGCCGCCACCGAGGTGCGGTCGCCCGGGTCGGTGGCGATGCCCAGCGCGATGCCGATGCCGACCGAGATCAGGGCGGTGATGGCGAACCAGAGCAGGGTCTGCCACGCCAGCCGCGCGGCGTTGGTGACCTGGCGCAGGTTCGCGATGGAGGTGACCACGGCCAGCACGACGAGCGGCGGCACGAGCGTGCGCAGCAGCGTGACGAAGATCGAGCCGATGGTGGACAGGGTGGTCGTCAGCCAGTTCGGGTCCTCGCTGGTGCCGCCCATCGAGCGGGCGATCGCGCCGAGGACGACGCCGAGGACGAGGCCGATGAGCACCTGGACGCCGAAGGGCGTCCGCTTCAGGGTGCGGATCACGGGGTGAGCTCCTGGGTAGGGGTGGGTGGCGCGGTGGCGGGGGTGCTGCGCACCCCGCTAGACCGCGCTCGCCGTCCGGCCCAGGTCGATGTGCCGGCGCTCCGTGAGCTTCCATCCCGTGTCCATGCCGATGGGGAGAATGCCACAGCGGCGTCTTCTGTTCCCGCCGGGCTCACCCGTCCGCGGGCCGGGCGCCGGCGCTCCCGTGCGCAGCCTCCCGCCGGGCGCGGTGCTCCCCGGCGAGCAGCCCGAACAGCAGCAGGTCGGCCCAGCCGTCAGCGGCGGCCGGATCGGGTTCGGCACGCACGAGCCTGCCCTCCGGTCGCATGCCCAGCCGGGCCACCACCCGTGCCGACGCGGTGTTCCCCGCGTGGACGCGGGCGGCGACGCGGTGCAGGCCCAGCGGGCCGAACGCCAGGTCCAGCACCGCCCGGCACGCCTCGGTGGCGTACCCGCGCCCGGTGGCCGCGGGGTGCAGGACGTACCCGACCTCACCGGCGGCCGTGCGCTCGTCGTGCCAGAAGAGCACGACGTCCCCGACGAGCCGCCCGCTGCGGTCCTCCACGCCGAGGGTCAGCCCCTGCCCCGGGCCGGTGAGCTCGGTGCGGCTCAGGTCGCCGGCCAGCCGGGACCGGAGCACGGCCTCGTCCATCGGCGCGAACGGCAGGTACCGGCACACCTCGGCGCGCCCGCGGTAGGCGAGGAGCGCGGGGACGTCGCCCTCGTCCAGCGGGCGCAGCCGCAACCGCTCCGTGGTGACGGGGTACCGCGGTCGCAGGTGCACCCGCGGCCTCAGAAGAGGGTGTAGCCGCCGTCGGCGACGACGACCGCGCCGGTGGAGAAGCTGGCCGCGTCGGAGGCCAGGTAGACCACGCTGGCGGCGATCTCCTCGGGGGTGGCGTAGCGCTGCATGGGCGCGTCCTCGATCCACATGCGCCGGAAGCGCGGCTCGTCCACGGGTGCCATGTCCGTCTTGACGTACCCGGGCGCCAGGGCGTTGACCCGGATGCCCAGCGGCGCCCACTCCGCGGCCAGCGACTTCGTCAGCTGGTGCACGGCGGCCTTGGAGGCGTTGTAGACGGGCTGCATCTGCGGGCGGTTGACGATGGAGGCGCTGATCGAGCCGATGTTGACGATGCTGCCGCCGCCGTGCTCCGCCATCCACCGCGCCGCGACCTGGCTGGGCAGCCACACGCCCTTGACGTTGGTGGTGATGACGTCGTCGTACTCGTCGTCGGTCACCTCCAGCGCGGGGCGGTGCACGCAGGTGCCGGCGTTGTTCACCAGCACGTGCAGCCCACCCAGCTCACCGGTGGTGCGGGCCACGGCCGCCTCCACCTCCGCGCGGTCGGTGACGTCCAGGCGCACCCCCAGCGCGCGCCGGCCGGTCGAGTCGGCGATCTCCCGCGCGGCGGCCACCGAGCGGGCCTCGTCGCGGGCGGCGACCACGACGTCGGCGCCCGCCTCGGCGAGGGCCTGGGCGAACGCACGGCCCAGCCCCCGGTACCCGCCGGTGACCAGGGCGACCTTCCCGGTGAGGGAGAACCTGCTCAGCACGTCGCTCACGACCGCGCCCCCGTCCCGCTCGTGGGGTTCACCACGACCACCGCCTTCATGCTCAGCGGGTCGGAGTCGGCGTTCAGGGCGTCCTCGACCCGCTCCAGCGGGTACCGGGCGGTGACCATCTCGTCCAGGTGCACGGCGCCGGCGGTGAACAGCGCGATGCCGCGCGGCCAGGTGTCCACGTAGCGGAACACGCCGGTCACCGTGATCTCCCGGCTGGCGACGAGGCTGACCGGGATCGGCATCTCGTCCGGGCCCATGCCCACCAGCACCGCCGCGCCCCCGGGGCGCAGCGCGCGGATCCCGGACAGCACCGCGGGGGTGGCCCCGGAGCAGTCCACGAAGGCGTCGGCCCCCAGGGCGGCGATCTCGCCGGCGTCGTCCACGGGGTGCAGGGCGCGGGTGGCGCCGAAGGAGGTGATGCGCTCGCGGCGGGAGTCCACGAAGTCGGTGACGACGACGTCGGCGGCACCGCGCGCCCGCACCGCCTGCGCCACCATCGCCCCGATGGGCCCGGCCCCCGCGACCAGCACCCGGTCCCCGGGGGTGACCTGCGCCTTGTGCGCGGCCCACAGCCCGACGGAGAACGGCTCCAGCAGGGCGGCGGCGTCGTCGGACATCGCGTCCGGCACGGCGTACGCCATGTCCGCGGGGGCGGTGACGTAGTCGCAGAACGTCCCGTCGACCGGCGGGGTGGCGTAGAACTCCATGTGCGGGCACAGGTTCATCCGCCCCGACCTGCACGCCCGGCAGTGCCCGCAGGGGCGCTGCGGGTCGATCGCGACGCGCTCGCCGACGCGCGACTCCGCGACCCCGCGGCCCACCGCGACGACCTGGCCGGAGACCTCGTGGCCGAGCACGAGGGGCTGCTCGACGACGAAGCCGCCGATGCGGCCCTCCTTGTAGTAGTGCACGTCCGAGCCGCACACGCCGACCGAGGCCACGCGGACGAGGACCTCTCCGTCGGCGGGGGCGGGTACCGGCCGCTCCTGCAGCTCGATGACGCCCTGCTCCACCAGCACGCTCGCGCGCATGGTCGACGGGACGGGGGCGGTGCTCACGGGTTCCTCCATCGGGGACGGGGTGATGGGGTCCCGGGCCGATGCGGCCTCGGGACGGCTGGGCGTCAGCGGATCGTGTACCCGCCGTCGACGAGCAGGTCGTGCCCGTTGACCATGGCGGCGCCCGGGCCAGCGAGGAACACGACCGTGGCGGCAACCTCGTCGGGTTCGGCGAACCGGCCGGCGGGTATCTGCTCACGCAGAGCCTCGCCGGCCGGGTTCTCCCAGTTCGGGCGGCTGAGCGGGGTGAGGACCACGGTGGGGGACACGCAGTTGACGGTGATCCCCAGGGGTCCCCACTCCAGGGCGAGCGTTCGAGAGAGCCCGAGCAGGCCCGCCTTGGACGCGGCGTAGGCGGCGTGGCCGGCCAGCGCCACGGTCGCCGCCTGGGAGGCGATGTTGACGATCCGGCCGCAGCCCGAGCGCGCCAGGTGGGGGGCGGCGGCCCGGCTGACGACGAAGGTGCCGGTGAGGTTCACCCGCAAGGTCCGTTCCCAGCCGCCGAGGTCCAGTTCGAGCGCGGGGGCGATCGCCGCCGTGCCGGCGCAGTTGACCAGGACGTCGAGGCGGCCGGCCTCGTCCACGACCCGCTGCACCGCGGACTCGACCGACGGCACATCGGTGACGTCGCACGGCAGCAGCAGGCGGTCGCCCGCCGCCTGCTCTTCGAGCGCTGCCGCGTCCCGGTCGAGGACGGCTGAGCGGGCACCGCCCGCCTCCAGCGCTTCGACGATCGCCGCGCCGATGCCGCTGGCTCCGCCCGTGACGAGGGCGACCCGGCCCTGGAGGGGCGGGGCCGCGGCCGGCGCGGGGGTCACTGCCCCGGGATCCCCTCGTCCGCGATGTCGCCGCTCTGCAGGTTCTCCTCCGTCATGGCCGGCAGGTCGGCGAGGAACTGCTCGCGCTCGGTGACGACGTGCTGGATCGCGACGTCGACGTTCTCCTGCGTGATGCGCGGCATCCGGTAGACCGGCTCGGTGTTCACGTCCTCGCCCTGGGCGATCTTCGAGGCGACGGCGAGGCCGGCCGAGAGTTCCACGGTGCCGTTCTGCAGCATCGTCCCGATGAACTCGCCGCTCTTCACGGCGTTGAGCCCGTCCTCGATGCCGTCGATGCCGACGATCGGCACGGTCATGCCGGCTTCCTTCATCGCCTGCAGCGCGCCCAGGCCCATGTCGTCGTTCTCAGAGACGACGCCCTTGATCTGGTCCCCGAAGGCGGAGATCCAGTTCTTGACCTTGTTGACCGCCTCGTCGCGCTTCCAGTTCGCGGTGTCCTGGGCGAGGATCGTGATGCCCGGGTAGTTCGCCAGCGTCTGCTGGATGCCCTTGGTCCGGTTGATCTCGCCAGACTGGCCGAGCGGACCCTGCAGCACGACGATGCCTCCCTGACCGCCGAGGGCGTCGGCCATCATCTGCATCTCCTCCGCACCCGCCGCGACGTCGTCGGGCTGCACGTTGCCGGCGATGTCGGGAGAGTTCAGTTCGGCGTTGACCGCGACGAACGGGATGCCTGCGGCCTTCGCCGCCGCCACCTGCGGCTGCAGCGAGTCGGCCTGGACCGGGACGACGATGATGGCGTCGACGCCGGCGTTGACGTACTGGTCGACCTGGCTGGCCTGCGTGTTGACGTCGAGGTTGGCGGCGTTCCACAGCAGCTCGATGTCGTTCGCCTCGGCGTAGGCGTCCATGCCCTCCTTGCCGGCGGTGATGAACGAGCTCATGTCGTAGACGCTGACGCCGATGCGCAGCGGCTGCGCCCCGTCCCCGGCGTCGCCTCCGCCGGCGGTGGGGTCGCCGGCACCGCAGGCCTGCAGGGCCAGCGCGAGCGTCCCGACGCCGAACCCACCGGCGAGCAGCGTGCGGCGGGAGAGGGGCGAGGGATTGGTGGACTGCGACACGGGGGTCTCCTTCGGTCCGGTCGTCACGGTGTGCGAGGTGGTCGTGGTGGTCAAGTGCGGCGCTTGGTGGACCAGACGTCGACGGCCACGGCGGCGACGATGAGGACGCCGGTGATGACGCTCTGCCAGTACGCCGGTACGAGCAGCAGGTCGAGGCCGTTGTTGAGGGTCTGGATGAGGAGCAGGCCCAGGGCGGTGCCCCAGACGGTCCCGCGACCGCCCATGAGGCTGGCACCACCGATGACGACGGCGGCGATGGCGTCCAGCTCGTAACCGGCGCCCAGGTTCGGCGGCCCGGAGATGACGCGCGAGGCGAGCATGACCCCGGAGAGCCCGGCGAGCAGGCCGCTGATGGCGTAGACGCTGAACAACGTGCGGCGGGTGTTGACGCCGGCGATCTCGGCGGCGACCCGGTTGCCGCCGACCGCGTAGACGCGCATGCCGTAGGACGTCCGGCGCATGACGACCGCGAGGCCGACGATCCCGATGATCATCACGATGACGGGGATCTGCAGGCCGAGCACTTCGGTGTTGGCGATGCGGCCGAACTCCGCGGGCAACCCGTTGATGGGGGCGCCGCCGCCGATGACGTAGGCGATGCCGGAAGCCGCCGTCAGCATGCCCAGCGTGGCGATGAAGGGGGGCACGTCGACGCGCGACACGAGCACGCCGTTGATCGCGCCCGCGAGCAGGCCCACGGCCATCGCCGCGAGCACGGTCATCCACACCTGGCCGGGGTTCGCCTTGGCCACGGCGGCTCCCGTCATCCCGGCCACCGCGATGACGCTGCCGACGGACAGGTCGATGCCACCGGTGAGGATGACGAGCGTCTGGCCGAGGGCGATGAGCGCGAACGGCGCAGCTGCGACGAGGATGCTCTGCAGGTTCTCCGGGGAGGTGAACCGCAGACTGCGGTAGCTGAAGAAGGCGATGACGAGCAGCATCACGATGAGCATCGCGCGCCGGATGAGCTGCGCGACGATCCACTCCCGGGTGAACCGCCGGGATCGGGCGGGTGCGGCGGCCGGTGCGGCCGCGGTGTCGGTGGAAGTCATGTCAGGCGTCCTCGGCGGTGGAGACGGTGGAAGGCCCGGCGTGCGGGTCGGTGGGGGTGGCGGGACGCGCTCCGAGGCCGGAGCTGGCGCGGAAGATGACCTCCTGCACGTCCGGGCGCTGCAGCGCCGGGCGGTCCAGCTCGGCGACGACGCCGCCGTCGCGCATGACGAGCGCGCGGTGGGCCAGGCCGACGACCTCCGTCATGTCGGAGGAGGCCATGACGACAGCCATGCCCGCGGCGGCCAGTTCGGTGATGATGCGGTAGATCTCCGAACGCGCACCGACGTCGACACCGCGCGTCGGCTCGTCGAGCAGCAGGACGTCCACGTGCTCGGTCAGCCACCGAGCCAGCACGACCTTCTGCTGGTTGCCGCCGGACAGCGTGCCGACCTCCTGGGAGAGGCCGCGGCTCTTCAGCCGCACCGAGCGCATCGCCTCGCCGACGTCCTGGGAGCGCGCCCGCTGGCGCAGCCACCCCGCGACGCTGAACCTGTCCAGCCTGGGCAGCGTGCCGTTGTCCAGGACGGACAGGCCCATGACCGCTCCGGCGTGCTTGCGGTCCTCGGGCACCAGGGCCATGCCCGCGCTGATGGCGGCGGCCGGTGAACGGCGCTTGACCTCCCGGCCGGACACGACGACGCGTCCCGCGGTGGTCGCGCGCACCCCGAACAGGCCCTCGAGCAGTTCGGTGCGGCCGGCGCCGACGAGGCCGGCCAGGCCGAGGACCTCCCCGGGGCGCACCTGCAGGCTCACGGCCCGCGAAGCGCCCGCCACCTTCAGCTCCTCGACGCGCAGCACCGGCTCGGCGTCCGCCGGCACCGTGTGCAGCGTCGGGAAGAGGTCCTCCAGCTCCCGGCCGATCATGGCCGTGACGATGTCGTCGTCGGAGACGTCGGCCATGTCCTCGTCGAGGACGAGCCCGCCGTCGCGCAGGACGACGACGCGGTCGGCGATGGCGCGCATCTCGGCCATCTTGTGGGTGGTGAACACCATGGCGACCCCGGAGTCGCGCAGCCGCCGCACGACCCGGTACAGGCCCTCGACCTCCCGCTCGGAGATCGCGGAGCTGGGTTCGTCGAGCAGGACGACCTGCGCACCACGGCTGGAGTTCTTGACGATCTCCACGATCTGCTGCAGACCCACGGGCAGCGACCCCATGCGGGCGTCCGGGGGGATCGCCACACCGAAGACCTCCAGCATCTCCGCGGCGCGCGCGGCCATGGCCCGGCGGTCCAGGGTCCCGATCCTCGTCTTCAGCTCCCGGCCGACGAAGAGGTTCTCGTAGACGGTCATGTGGGCGATGGAGGCGAGCTCCTGCGGGACGATCGCCACGCCCAGGCGGTGGGCGTCGCGGATGCTGCCCGCGGCCAGTTCCTCACCGCGCACCCGCACCGAGCCGGAGTCCGCCCGGTACTGACCGGCTGCGATCTTCATCATCGTGGACTTGCCGGCGCCGTTCTCGCCGGCGAGCGCCGTCACGGTGCCCGGCCGCAGGGCCAGCGAGACGCCCGTGAGGACGGGTACGCCGCCGAAGGACTTGCGCAGGTCTCGGCACTCCAGGACGACGTCCCGGCTGGTGCCCAGCTCCACCGTGCTCACGGGGTGCTCCTCGGTCGTGGGGGCGGGGGTCAGCGGATCGTGTAGCCGCCGTCGACGACCAGGTCGGTGCCGTTGACCATGTCGGAGGCGCCCGAGGCGAGGAACAGAGCGGCCGCGGCGATCTCGCGGGGCAGGGCGAACCGGCCCGTGGGGATGGCGGCCCGGGCGGCCTCGCCCTTCGGGCCCGCCCACGCCTTGCGACCGAGCTCGGTCAGGACGACCGTCGGTGAGATGGAGTTCGCCGTGACGCCGCGGTCCGCCCACTCGCTGGCCAGCACTCGCGTCAGGCCCACGACACCGGCCTTGGAGGCGCAGTAGGCGGCGTGCCCGTCGAGGGCGACCGACGCCGCCTGCGAGGCCATCGTGATCACCTTGCCGCGGCCGCGCTCGAGCATGCTGCGTCCCACCTCGCGAGCCGTGAGGAACGTCCCGGTCAGGTTGATGGCCAGCGTGCGGGCGAACACGGCGGGCTCGAGCTCCTCGGCGGGAGCGAGGTCGACGATGCCTGCGCAGGTGACCAGCACGTCGATCCCACCGGTGGCCCGCAGCGCAGCGGCCGTGAACCCCGCGGTGGCGGCGGGGTCGGAGACGTCGCCGGCCAGGCCGAGGGCGTCGCCGTCCAGCTCGGCGGCCCGGCGCTCTGCGGCTGCGCCGTCGAGGTCGACGACGACGACGCGCGCGCCGCGCTCGGCGAAGACGCCGGCGATGGCGCTGCCGATCCCGGAGGCGCCGCCGGTGATGAGGGCCACGCGTCCCTCGAGCCGGAAGCTGAGGTCGACTCCCTCGTCCGTGGGGTCGGTGCGCGTGGGGGTCTGCGCAGTCATGTGGTGGTCCCTCTCCCGCTCCGTCGCGTGTGGTGACGGGTCGAATCCTGGGAGCGTGTTGCACACCCGTCAACCGACCTGCTCACATGAGCAGGTGGGACCCGAGGAGCTGGCCGAACTCGTCGCCATCGCGCGGCGCCACTACGTCGACGGCGTCTCCCGGGTGGACATCGCCCGCGAGCGCGATCTGTCGCGCTTCAAGGTGGGTCGGCTGCTGCAGACCGCGGTCGCTCAGGGGATCGTCCGCGTGGAGGTGCGTGCTCCCCCGGGCATCGACTACGAAGTCTCCGAGCAGGTGCGCGTGCGGTACGGGTTGCGGAGGGCCCTGGCGGTGCAGACGGACGACGGCCCCGGGGTGCGCGAGGCGCTGGGGCAGGTCGCGGGGGAGCTGCTGCGCGAGGTCGTCGTCGCGGGTGACCTGCTGGGGGTCGACTGCGGCCGGACCCTGCGCACCATGACCAGCCACCTCGCCGGCCTGGCGTCCTGTGACGTCGTGCAGATCACCGGCATGGGTGGTGCGGTGGGCGACACCGGTACGGACATCACCCGGGCGATCAGTGAGCGCAACGGGGGGCGCGTGCACTCGCTGTTCGCGCCGATCGTGGTGCCGGACGCCCGCACGGCGCGGGCCCTGCTGTCCGCGGGTGCCATCCGCTCAACCCTCACCGCCTGCTCGCGGGTCACGAAGGCGGTCGTCGCTGTCGGGGCGTGGACGACCGAGCTGTCGCAGATCCCCGCGATGATCGGTCCCGAGGAGACCCGCCGGCTGGCTGCGGCTGGGGTGGTGGGGGAGACCGGCGGGCTCCTCGTCGATGCGGGAGGCCGCCGCATCCGGGCGCTGGACGACAGGCGCGTGGCCCTCAGCGAGGAGCAACTGCGCGCCGTCCCCGACGTCATCGGCGTTGCCGGGGGGCGGGGCAAGACGCGCGCCGTGCGCGCCCTGCTGCTCTCGGGGCTCGTGTCGTCGATCGTCACCGACGTCCACCTCGCGCGGCGGTTGCTGGTGCAACCGTGAAGGACCCCGCGCCCCGGCTCGTGAGCCGGGGCGCGGGGCGCCCCGTCAGCCGCGCTGCTCGAGCCTCAGCCCCGCTGCTCCAGGTAGTACCGGATGAGCGAGGCGGTCGACGGGTCCTGGGACTGAAGGGCCGCGGCGTCCCCGGTGAGGGCGGGTGCGATCTCCATCGCCAGCTTCTTGCCGAGCTCCACGCCCCACTGGTCGAAGCTGTCGATGCCCCACACCGCGCCCTGGACGAACGTGACGTGCTCGTACAGGGCGATGAGCTGGCCGAGCACCGAGGGGGTCAGCGCCGGCGCCATGATCGAGGTGGTGGGCCGGTTGCCGGAGAACGTGCGGGCCGCGACGACGTCCTCGGCGGTGCCCTCGGCGCGCACCTCCTCGGCGGTCTTGCCGAACGCCAGCGCCTTGGTCTGGGCGAAGAAGTTCGCCAGGAACAGGGCGTGCACGTCCGCGCCGCCCGCGTCGTGGTCCACGAGCGGGTGCGCCGGGTTCGCGAACGCGATGAAGTCGCTCGGGACCACCCGGGTGCCCTGGTGGATGAGCTGGTAGAAGGCGTGCTGGCCGTTGGTGCCCGGCTCGCCCCAGAACACCTCTCCGGTGGCGGTGGTGACGTCCGAGCCGTCGTAGCGCACCGACTTGCCGTTGGACTCCATCGTCAGCTGCTGCAGGTACGCCGGGAACCGGTGCAGGAGCTGCGAGTACGGCAGCACCGCGTGGGTGTGCGCGTCGCAGTGGCCGACGTAGTAGACGTTCAGCAGCCCCATGAGCAGCGGCACGTTCGCGGCCGGCTCCGCGGTGCGGAAGTGCTCGTCGACGGCGTGGAAACCGGCGAGGAACTCGCGGAACCGCTCCGGCCCGATCGCCACGGCCAGCGACGTGCCGATCGCGGAGTCCACCGAGTACCGCCCGCCCACCCAGTCCCAGAACCCGAACGCGTTGGCCGGGTCGATGCCGAACGCCTCGACCTTCTCCAGCGCGGTGGACACGGCCACGAAGTGCTTGGCGACCGCACCGCGGCGGGCCTCGTCGTCGTCGGCGAGCACGCCCGCCGCGGCCAGCCGCTCCCACAGCCAGGTGCGCGCCAGGCGCGCGTTCGTCAGCGTCTCCAGGGTCCCGAACGTCTTGGAGGCGACGATGAACAGCGTCGTCTCCGGGTCCAGGTCCGCCGTCGTCTCGGCGACGTCGGTGGGGTCGATGTTGGAGACGAAGCGGCACTCCAGGCCCGCCTGCACGTACGGCTTCAGGGCCTCGTACGCCATGACGGGGCCGAGGTCGGAGCCGCCGATGCCGATGTTGACGACCGTGGCGATCCGCTTGCCGGTCACGCCCGTCCAGGCGCCCGAGCGCACCGACTCCGCGAACGCGGACACCTTCTCCAGCTCGCGCTGCACGTCGGCGTCCACGTCCTGGCCGTCCACGACCAGCGCCGGCTGCGCGCCCGCCGGCCGGCGCAGCGCGGTGTGCAGCACGGCGCGGTCCTCGGTGACGTTGATGTGCTCCCCGGCGAACATGGCGTCCCGGCGGGCCGGCACCCCGGTCTGCTCGGCCAGCTGCAGCAGCAGCTCGACCGTCTCGTCGGTGACGAGGTTCTTCGACAGGTCCACCCGCAGGTCGGCCACGTCGAGCGTCAGGCGGTCGGCGCGCTGCGGGTCCTGCGCGAACCAGCTCCGCAGGTCCGGGGTGGTGGCGGCGCGGTGCGCGGCCAGGGCCGCCCACGCGCTCGTCGTGGTGGGGTCGACAGGTCCTGCGTTCACGCGTCCGCCTCCAGCGCTGCCGGCCCGGCGTCCCCGGGCCGTGGTGTCGTGGGTCTTCTGCCGCACGAGACGGTATCGCCGCACCCGCCGGCCGCGACCGCGGCGGGCGGCTGGCACAGTGTGCGGGTGCAGCGGTGGGACGGACTGGCAGACGTGGACCCCGGTTTCGGCCCGTCGGTGGTCACCATCGGCAACTTCGACGGGGTGCACCGCGGGCACGTCGCCGTGCTGGAGCGGGTGGTGCGGGCGGCCCGCGAGCGCGCCGCCGCCGCCGTGGCGGTCACCTTCGACCCGCACCCGCTGCAGGTGCTCGTCCCCGAGCGGGCCCCCGGCCTGCTCACCGGGCTGGAGCACCGCCTGGAGCTGATGGCCGCCTGCGGCCTGGACGCGGTGCTCGTGCTGCCGTTCACGCGCGAGCTGGCCGGCTGGAGCCCCGAGCGCTTCGTGGCGGACGTGTTCGTCCGGGCGCTGGGGGCGGTCGAGGTCGTCGTCGGCCACGACGTGCGCTTCGGGCGCGGCAACACCGGCGACCTGACCACCCTGCGCGAGCTGGGGGAGCGGCACGGCTTCGCGGTGACCGCCCTGGACGACCTCGGCGACGACGGCGCCCCGCCGCGCTGGTCGTCCACGGCCGTGCGCGAGGCGCTGGCCGCCGGGGACGTCGAGCGCGCGGCGGCCGTGCTGGGGCACCCGCACCGCGTCAGCGCCACCGTCGTGCACGGCGACCACCGCGGCCGCGAGCTGGGCTACCCCACCGCCAACCTCTGCGCCGACGACGTCGAGGGCCTGGTGCCCGCGGACGGCGTGTACGCCGGGTGGCTGCACCGCCCCTCCGGCGAGCGCCTGCCCGCGGCGGTCTCGGTGGGCACCAACCCCACGTTCGACGGCGTCGAGCGCCGCGTGGAGGCGCACTGCGTCGACAGCACCGGCCTGGACCTGTACGGCGAGCGCGTCGCCGTGGACTTCCTGCACCACCTGCGCTCGACGCGCCGCTTCGACGGCGCGCAGGCCCTCGTGGAGCAGATGGGGCGCGACGTGCAGCGCTGCCGGGAGCTGCTCGGGCTCGTCTGAGCCCCTCGCGGTGCCCCCTGTGGCTGGGTGGGGTGGCCCGGTGGCGGGTGCTGCGGCCGGCTCTCCGCCCGCTGCGGGGTGCACCGGCTCGCCCGGGTGCGCGCGGCGGGCTCCGGACGCCGGCCTCCGCACCCGCCCCCGTCCCGTCGTCCCCACCGTGGGCGTCGTGGTGCCGGACCGCCGCCGCAGGTGCCGCTGGAGGAGCTCCCCGGCGCCCGGGACGCCAGCCGACCCCGGGACGCGGGCCCACCTCCGGAAGTCGGCCGCGACACGGCCGTCGCGGAGCGTCGCGCACCGGCTGGTAGCCTGGGCGAGCCGTTCGACCGGCCGCGGACCCAGAGAGCCCGGGTGGATCAGCCCCGGAGCACCGCGCAACGAGACTCAGGAGAGCACCGTGCCCCTCGATGCCGAGACCAAGAAGAAGATCATGGCCGAGTACGCCACGAGCGAGGGCGACACCGGCTCGCCGGAGGTCCAGGTGGCGATGCTCACCCAGCGCATCCGCGACCTGACCGAGCACCTCAAGACGCACCAGCACGACCACCACAGCCGCCGCGGGCTGCTGCTGCTGGTCGGCCAGCGCCGCCGCCTGCTGCAGTACATGGCGAAGAAGGACATCAACCGCTACCGCTCGATCATCGAGCGGGTCGGCATCCGCCGCTGAGGCGGCGCAGGGGCGGTCCCTCCGGGACCGCCCCTGCTGCACGTCGCGCCCCGGGCGGGTCCCCGGACCCGTTGCCGCGCGCGACCGCCCGACCCCGGGCAGACTCGGGGTGCTGACCGCAGCACTCCGTCAGCCGCACCGCGCAGCGTCGTGCCGGTCCTCGGTAGTGGCCTCCGGGCGCACAGCGCCCGTGGGCCTCGATCGAAGGCCGGACCGGCGGGGGGACGCCCCCCGCCGGGCACGCGCCGGTGCGAGAACCGCACCGATCACAGAGGAGGAACCCGTGGAGGGTCCCGAGATCACCGCCGCCGAAGCCGTCATCGACAACGGCTCGTTCGGCACCCGCACCGTCCGCTTCGAGACCGGCCGCCTGGCCAAGCAGGCCGCCGGCTCCGCCGCCGTCTACCTGGACGGCGAGTCCTTCCTGCTGAGCGCCACCAGCGCCGGCAAGTCCCCGAAGGACCAGTTCGACTTCTTCCCGCTGACGGTGGACGTCGAGGAGCGCAGCTACGCCGCCGGGAAGATCCCCGGCTCGTTCTTCCGCCGCGAGGGCCGCCCCTCGACCGAGGCGATCCTGACCTGCCGCCTCATCGACCGCCCGCTGCGCCCCAGCTTCGTCAAGGGCCTGCGCAACGAGGTCCAGGTCGTCGTCACCGTCATGGCGCTGCACCCCGACGACGCTTACGACGTCGTGGCCATCAACGCCGCGTCGCTGTCCACCCAGCTCGCGGGCCTGCCGTTCTCCGGCCCCGTCGGCGGCGTGCGCATCGCGCTGATCGACGGCCAGTGGGTCGCCTTCCCGCGCTACTCCGAGATCGAGCGGGCCGTCTTCGACATGGTCGTCGCCGGCCGCGTCGTCACCGCCGCGGACGGCACCGAGGACGTCGCGATCATGATGGTCGAGGCCGAGGCGACCGAGAACTCCTGGACGCTGGTCAAGGAGCAGGGCGCCGCCGCCCCGACCGAGGAGGTCGTCGCGCAGGGCCTGGAGGCCGCCAAGCCGCACATCGCCGCGCTCGTCAAGGCGCAGGCCGAGGTCGCCGCGAAGGCCGCCAAGCCCACCGCCGAGTTCCCGCTGTTCCTGGACTACCAGGACGACGTCTACGCCGCCGTCGAGCAGGCCGTCTCCGGCGACCTCGCCCAGGCGCTGGCGATCGCCGGCAAGCAGGAGCGCGAGAACCGCGTCGACGAGGTCAAGGCGCAGGTGCGCGAGTCGCTCTCCGAGCAGTTCGCCGGCCGCGAGAAGGAGATCTCCGCGGCCTACCGCGCGGTGCAGAAGAAGCTGATCCGCCAGCGCATCCTCACCGACTCCGTGCGCATCGACGGGCGCGGCCTGGCCGACATCCGGACGCTGTCCGCCGAGGTCGAGGTCCTGCCCCGCGTGCACGGCTCGGCCCTGTTCGAGCGCGGCGAGACGCAGATCCTGGGCGTCACCACGCTGAACATGCTGCGCATGGAGCAGCAGCTGGACACGCTGTCGCCGGTGACGCGCAAGCGCTACATGCACAACTACAACTTCCCGCCGTACTCCACCGGTGAGACCGGCCGGGTGGGTTCGCCCAAGCGCCGCGAGATCGGTCACGGCGCCCTGGCCGAGCGCGCGCTGGTGCCGGTGCTGCCGGCCCGCGAGGAGTTCCCCTACGCGATCCGCCAGGTCTCCGAGGCGCTGAGCTCCAACGGGTCCACCTCGATGGGCTCGGTGTGCGCCTCGACCCTGTCGCTGCTGAACGCGGGTGTGCCGCTGCGCGCGCCCGTCGCCGGCATCGCGATGGGCCTGGTCTCCGACACCGTGGACGGTGAGACCCGCTACGCGGCGCTGACCGACATCCTCGGAGCGGAGGACGCCTTCGGCGACATGGACTTCAAGGTCGCCGGCACCAAGGAGTTCGTGACCGCCATCCAGCTGGACACCAAGCTGGACGGCATCCCCGCCTCGGTCCTCGCCGGGGCCCTGACCCAGGCCCGCGACGCGCGCCTGCACATCCTGGACGTCATGGCCGAGGCCATCGACGCCCCCGACGAGATGTCGCCCACCGCACCGCGCATCATCACGGTGAAGGTGCCCGTCGACAAGATCGGCGAGGTCATCGGGCCCAAGGGCAAGATGATCAACCAGATCCAGGAGGACACCGGCGCCGACATCTCCATCGAGGACGACGGCACCGTGTTCATCGGCGCGGTCGACGGCCCCTCGGCGGAGGCGGCCCGCGCGGCGGTCAACGCGATCGCCAACCCGACGATGCCCGAGGTCGGCGAGCGCTACCTCGGCACCGTCGTGAAGACGACCACCTTCGGGGCGTTCGTCTCGCTGCTGCCCGGCAAGGACGGCCTGCTGCACATCTCGCAGCTGCGCAAGCTCTCCGGCGGCAAGCGCGTCGACAACGTCGAGGACGTCGTCGCGGTGGGCCAGAAGGTGCAGGTCGAGATCGCCGAGATCGACCCGCGCGGCAAGCTCTCGCTGGTCCCGGTCGTGGCCGAGGAGGACGCGCCGGCCGCCGAGGGTGCCGAGACCGCCGACGCCGCGACGGCCGACGCCTGACCGTGCCGGCCCACCACGACGTCCCCGGCCCCGTCGACCTCCCCACGGAGGCGGCGGGGCCGGGCCCCGTCACGACCACCCTGTCCGACGCGGACGGCGCGCTGGTGCGGCGCACCGTCCTGCCGTGCGGCGCGCGCGTGCTGACCGAGGCGATGCCCGGCCAGCGCTCGGCGAGCATCGGCTGCTGGGTGGGTGTCGGGTCCCGCGACGAGACCAGCGGGCACTACGGCTCCACCCACTTCCTGGAGCACCTGCTCTTCAAGGGCACCGAGCGCCGCGACGCGATGGACATCGCCACCGCGTTCGACGCCGTCGGCGGCGAGGCCAACGCCGCCACCGGCAAGGAGCACACGACCTACTACGCGCGGGTGCTCGACACCGACCTGCCGATGGCGATCGACGTCGTGACCGACATGGTCACCTCCGCCGTGCTCGACGACGACGACTTCAGCTCCGAGCGCGAGGTCATCCTCGAGGAGCTGGCGATGAACGAGGACGACCCCGGCGACCTCGCGCACGAGAGGTTCGCCGAGCTGGTGCTGGGCGAGCACCCGCTGGCACGCCCCATCGGCGGTACGCCCGAGACCATCCGGGCGGTGGGCCGCGACGACGTCTGGGCCCACTACCGCGAGCACTACCGCCCCTCGACGCTCGTGTTCACCGCCGCCGGCGGCCTGGACCACGAGGAGGTCGTGGAGGCGGTGCAGCGCGAGCTGTCCCGCGCCGCGGGCGACCTGCACGACGCCGCCCCGGCTCCGCGCCGCGTGTCCAGCGGCGTGGCGGGGGGGCTGGCGCAGGGCCGTGCCCTCGTCGTCGAGCGCGCCACCGAGCAGGCGCACGTCCTGCTGGGCACCACCGGGATCACCGCGACCGACGAGCGGCGCTTCACGCTGAGCGTCCTGAACGCCGTCCTGGGCGGCGGCATGAGCAGCCGGCTGTTCCAGGAGGTGCGCGAGAAGCGCGGTCTGGCGTACTCGGTGTACTCGTTCAACGCGAACTACGCCGACTCCGGCTACGTGGGCCTGTACGCCGGGTGCTCCCCGGCCAAGGCCGCCCAGGTCGCCGAGCTGATGCTCGCCGAGCTGGCGGAGCTGGCGGACTCGCCGATGGAGGCCGAGGAGCTGGAGCGCGGCATCGGCCAGCTCGCCGGCGGCATGGTGCTGGGCCTGGAGGACTCCGGCTCGCGCATGAACCGCCTGGGCAAGTCCGAACTGGTGCACGGGCAGTTCCTGGACGTGGACGGCGTCCTGGCCCGCCTGCGCGCCGTCACGGCGGAGGACGTGCGCGCCATGGCCGCGGACCTGCTCTCGCGGCCGCGCTCGATCACCGTGGTCGGTCCCTTCGCCGACGACACCGCGTTCCGCGCGGTGGTGCGGTGAGCACGCCCGGCGAACCGCTGCGCGTGGCGGTGGCCGGGGCGCGCGGGCGCATGGGCTCGCAGGCCTGCGCCGCCGTGCAGGCCGCGCCCGACCTGCACCTGGTGGCCGCCCTGGGCCGCGGCGACGACCTCGCCGCGGCCGCCGGCGCCGACGTGCTCGTCGACCTGACCGTCCCCGGCTCGGTGATGGGCAACGTGCAGTGGGCGCTGGAGCACGGGCTGCACGTGGTCACCGGCACCACCGGGTGGACCGACGAGCGTCTCGCGCAGGTCGAGGCGTGGCAGGGCGCCTCGGGCCGCAACGTCCTCATCGCCACGAACTTCGGCCTGGGCGCCGTGCTCGTCATGCAGTTCGCGAAGCAGGCGGCCCGCTTCTTCGAGTCCGTCGAGGTCGTCGAGCTGCACCACCCCGGCAAGGTCGACGCCCCCTCCGGTTCCGCGATCCGCACCGCGCAGCTGATCGCCGCCGCCCGCGCCGAGGCCGGGCTGGGCCCGTCCCCGGACGCCACCGAGCAGTCCCTGCCCGGTGCCCGCGGCGCCGTCGTGGACGGGGTGCACGTGCACGCGGTGCGGATGCGCGGCATGACCGCCCACCAGGAGGTCGTGCTCGGCGGGCCGGGGGAGACCCTGACGCTGCGCGACGACACCTACGACCGGGCCGCCTACATGCCCGGTCTGCTGCTGGGGGTGCGGCAGGTCGCCTCCCGCCCCGGCGTCACCGTGGGGCTCGAGCACTACCTCGACCTCGGCTGAGGGGGCGGCGTTGCGCACCAAGGTCGTCGTGGCGGTGTCGTGCGCGGCGCTGCTGTTCTACTTCGTGCTGCTCGGGCGGGTGGGCGTCGAGCTCATCGGCACCGGGAACTGGGCCGGCGTGCTCATCGGCGCCGCCGTCCTGGTGCTGCCCCTGGTGACCGCGTGGGCGGTGGCGCGCGAGCTGCTGTTCGGGCGCGCCACCGAGCGGCTGGGCCGCGAGCTCGCCGAGCGCGGTGACCTGCCCGCCGACGACCTGGAGCGCACCGCGACCGGTCGCGTCGACCGCGCCGCGGGGCAGGCGATGTTCGAGCGGTACCGCGCCGAGGTGGAGGCCGCGCCGGACGACCCGGGCGCCTGGTACCGCCTGGCCATCGCCTACGACGCGGCGGGCGACCGCCGCCGCGGCCGCGCCGCCGCCCGCCACGCCGTGAAGCTGCGCGCGCAGCGCTCCTGACACCCGGTGCGCTGCGGGCGCCCTCAGTGCGCTGCGCGCACCCGCTGGGCCGGTTCGCACCCGGGCGGCTGCGGGGGGCGCGGCAGCAGCGGCGCGCGCTCGCGCACCGGCAGGGTCACGGGGGAGCCGGTGCGGACCACGACCTCCTGGCCGGCGTGCCGCAGCCGCACCGAGGCCTCCGGCCCGTCGTGCACCTCGTACGTCGCCTCGTGGGCGCGCACGGTCACCCGCAGGGTGTTGCCGCGCCAGCGCACCGAGAACCGCAGCCGGGAGATGCCGTGCGGCAGCGCCGGGTCCAGGGAGAGCTCCCCGGCGGTGTCGCGCAGGCCCCCGAACCCCTGCACCAGCGCCATCCACGTCCCGGCCAGGGACGCGATGTGCAGGCCGTCGGCGGTGTTGTGGTGCAGGTCGCGCAGGTCGACGCTGGCGGCCTCGTACGTGTAGTCGTGCGCGAGCTCCAGGTGGCCTGCCTGCGCGGCCAGCACCGCCTGCACGCACGCCGACAGGGAGGAGTCGCGCACCGTGCGGCGCTCGTAGTAGTCGACGTCGCGGGCGAAGTCCTCCTCGCTGAAGCGGTCGCCGAACCAGAACAGCGCCATGCCCAGGTCGGCCTGCTTGCACACCTGGTGCCGGTACAGGTCGAAGTACGGCACGTTCAGCAGCAGCGGGTACTGGCGCCGGTGCTCGAAGTCCCACTCGGGCAGGCGGGTGAACCCCTCGTGCTGCTGGTGCACGCGCAACCGCTCGTCGTACGGCACGTGCACCGCGTGGGCCGCGTCGACCCACGCCGCCGCCTCCTCCAGGTCCACGCCGAGCTCGTGAGCCCGCTCCTGCCGGCGGCGCACGGCGGCGGCCGCGACGGACAGGTTGTGCGCGGCGGCCAGGTTGGTGAAGAGGTTGTCGTCGACCACCGCGGTGTACTCGTCGGGCCCGGTGACCCCGGCGACGTGCCAGCCGCCGTCGGCGTCGTGGTGCCCCAGCGACATCCACAGCCGGGCGGTCTGCACGAGCACCTCCAGGCCGCCGGCGGCCTCCAGGCCGTCGTCGCCGGTGACGACGCGGTAGCGCTCCACCGCGGCGGCGATGTCGGCGTTGACGTGGAACGCGGCCGTCCCGGCGGGCCAGTAGCCGGAGCACTCCTCCCCGCGGATGGTGCGCCACGGGAACGCCGCCCCGCGCAGGCCCAGTTCCTGCGCGCGCGCACAGGCCTTGTCCAGGGTCGTCGACCGCCAGCGCAGCGCGTCGCGCGCCGCGTCCGGGGCGGTGTAGGTGAGCACGGGCAGGACGTACGCCTCGGTGTCCCAGAAGATGTGCCCGTCGTAGCCCGGGCCGGTCAGGCCCTTGCCGGGGATGCCGCGCCCCTCGCTGCGCGCGCCCGCCTGCAGCACGTGGAACAGCGCGAACCGCACGGCCTGCTGCACCTCGGGGTCGCCCTCGACCTCCACGTCGGCGGCGTCCCAGAACGCGTCGAGGTACTCGCGCTGCTCGCGCACCAACCCCTCCCAGCCGGTGTAGCGGGCGCCGCTGAGGGCACCGGCCACCTGGTCGCGCAGCGCGGAGGACGAGCGCTGCGAGGACCAGCCGTACGCGAGGTGCTTGACCAGGCGGACCGGCTGCCCCGGCTCCGCCTTCACGACGAACGTGGTGCGCGCCCAGTCCTCGGAGGTGCTGGTCTGGCACTCCACCCGGCCGGCGGCCTCCAGGGTGTTGTGCATGCCGGCGGCCATCTGCAGGCCGCTGGCGCGGGTGCGGTGCACGAGCGTGGCGGACCGGGGGCCGTTGTCGCGCTCCACCGCCTCCAGCGGGGAGTTCAGGACGGCGGCGACGCGGGGGTCGCGCTTCTTCGCCGGCACGGCCTCGTTCGCGACGAGCTCCGACTGCAGGGTCAGGCGCACGGGGCGGTCCACGGCCTCCACGACGTACTCGATCGCGGCCACCGCGCGCTGCACGAACGAGACCAGGCGCGTCGAGCGCACCCGCACGCGCCGGCCGGCGGGGGAGACCCACTCCGCGGTGCGCGTCAGCGTGCCGGCGCGCAGGTCCAGGACGCGCTCGTGGGAGAGGACTTCGCCGTAGCGCAGGTCGAACGGCTCGTCCTCGACGAACAGGCGCACCAGCTTGCCGTTGGTGACGTTGACGACGGTCTGCCCGACCTCGGGGTAGCCGTACCCGGCCTCGGCGTACGGCAGCGGGCGGTCCTCGTAGAAGGAGTTCAGGTAGGTCCCCGGCGTCCCGTGCGGTTCACCCTCGTCGAGGTTGCCGCGCATGCCGATGTGCCCGTTGGACAGCGCGAAGACGGATTCCGTCTGCCCCAGCAGGTCCAGGTCCAGGCGGGTCTCCCGGACGTGCCACGGCTCGACGGGGAAGGTGTCCGGGCCGATCACCGGCTGCCCTCGTCGAGCAGCTCGGCCAGGTCCTGCACGACGACGTCTGCGCCGTGCTCGCTCAGGGCGTCGGCGTGCCCCACCCGGTCCACGCCGACCACCACGCCGAACGCCCCGGCGCGGCCGGCCTCGACACCGGACAGGGCGTCCTCGAACACCGCCGCGCGTTCCGGCCGCACCCCCACCCGGCGCGCGCCCTCCAGGAACGTGTCGGGGGCGGGTTTGCCGGCCAGGCCCAGCTCGCGCAGCGTCACGCCGTCCACCCGGTCCTCCACGAGCTCCGCCAGGCCGGTCACCTCCAGCACCTGGCGCGTGTTCGCGCTGGAGGACACCACGACCCGGCGCAGCCCGGCGTCGCGGGCCGCCTGCAGGTACCGGCGCGAGCCCTCGTACACCTGGACCCCGTCGGTGGCCAGGCGGTGCAGCAGGTCGGCGTTCTTGGCGTTGCCCAGGCCGCTGACCGTCTCGGTGCCCGGCGGGTCGTCGGGGGAGCCCTCCGGCAGGGTGATGCCACGGCTGGCGAGGAAGTCGCGCACCCCGGCGGCGCGCGGCTTGCCGTCGACGTGGGCGCGGTAGTCGGCGTCGGGGTCGAAGGGCACGAACTCCTCCCCGGTCCGGGCGGCGCGCTCGCGCAGGTAGCCGTCGAACGCGGCCGTCCAGGCCGCGTTGTGCACCGCCGCGGTGTCCGTGAGGACACCGTCCAGGTCGAACAACAGCGCCTCGATGCCGTCCGGCAGTCCCAGCACGTCGCCTCTCCTCCCCGCGGGGGTCGGTCCGCCCGCGCCCCGACCCTAGGCGGACCGGGCCGGCGGTGCAGTCCGGCTCGCGCGCCCACCACCGGGGTGGTTCACACCGGCCGGGGACGGGTACGTGCTGGGCAGAGCACCACCGGAACAGCACCGCGAGGGGTGGGACCACCCGCCCGGGGAGGAGGACGGCGTGAGCGACCGCCCGGGGAGCCACCCCGCCGCTCGAGCCGGGGAGGAGCCCGCGCGACGACGCGGGACGCACCCCGCCGGCGTCCTGGTCAGGCTCGGCGACACCACCGGCACCGTCGCCGACCCGGCCGAGGACGTGCGGGGCCGGCGCGTGCTGGACGGCGCCGGCGCCGAGCTGGGCACCGTCGACGACCTGCTGGTGGACGGCGAGCAGCAGCGGGTCCGCATGCTGCGCCTGAAGCACGGCGGCGTCCTCGGCATCGGCGCGGAGGTCTCCTTCGTGCCGGTGGAGGCGATCACCGCGACCACCGACGAGGAGGTGCGCGTGGACCTCGACCGCGAGCGCGTCTCCGGGGCCCCGCGCTACGACCCGGACCTGGCCGACCAGTCGGAGTTCTACGACTCCCTGTACGGCTACTACGGCTACGCGCCCTTCTGGGGACCCGGCTACGTCGCCCGGCCGTGGCCGTACCCCGGCGCCGACCCGGTCTGAGCCGCCACCGCCCGCCCGCGGTGCTGCGCGCCGAACGCGGGTAGGGGAGGGGCATGTGGTTCGACTCCTGGTCCGATCTCGGACGCGTGCTCGCGGTGGGCGCCTGCGCCTACGTCACCGTCGTCGTCGTGCTGCGCCTGTCCGGCAAGCGCACCCTGGCCAAGCTCAACGCGTTCGACCTCGTCGTGACGGTCGCGCTGGGCTCCACGCTGGCCACGATCCTGCTCAGCTCCGACGTCTCCTGGGCGGAGGGGGCCGTGGCCCTCGCCCTGCTGGCCGGGCTGCAGTTCGCCGTCGCGTGGACGACCAGCCGCCTGCCGCGGGCGCGCAGCGCGGTGACGGCCCGGCCGACGCTGCTGCTGTCGCACGGCGTGGTGGACGAGGAGGCGCTGCGGCAGCAGCGGGTGACCCTGAGCGACGTGCGCCAGGCCGTGCGCGCCAGCGGCAGCGGTGCCCTGGAGGACGTCGCAGCCGTCGTCCTCGAGGGCGACGGGACGCTCAGCGTCGTGTCGGCCTCGAAGTTCGGCAGCGGGTCCGCGCTCGCCGACGTCCCCGGTGCCCGGCGGGCCACCCGGCCGGGCGGCGAGTGACGCGGGGCCCGGCGGGGTAGGACAGGAACGTGCCCGCGACACCCGAACCCGAGAGGGGACGACCGTGAACCTGAACCCGGCCATCCGAGACCGCCCCAGCCCGATCACCGCCGCGGGCGGGCGCAAGGGAGCGTGGTTGAGCGTCCTGGACCAGGGCGCGAAGCTGCTGCAGTCGGCGCCACCCCTGAAGGGTTTCGACGTCTACGTCGCGGGGCTGCACTGCGCCAAGGGCGACGCCGGCATGCAGATGGAGGCGCACCACTTCTGCAAGGTCGTCAACGACGACCTCCTCCAGTGCACGATCTTCGACGGGAACACCGCCGACGCCAACCTCATCGGCATCGAGTACATCGTCTCCGGGGAACTGTTCGACACGCTGCCGGAGGACGAGAAGGACTACTGGCACCCGCACAACTACGAGGTGTTCTCCGGTCAGCTGTCCGCGCCCGGCCTGCCGCAGAAGGTCGAGACGTCCCTGATGAAGCAGCTGGTGAACTCCTACGGCAAGACGTGGCACACCTGGCACACCGGCACGCACGGGAACCCGGGGATGGACCTGCCGATGGGGGACGCGACGCTGATGTGGTCGTTCAACCGCGACGGTGAGGCCGACGAGGGCCTGCGCACCGGGTTCGAGGAGGCCATGGGCGTGGACTCCGAGGCCAAGCGCCCGGACCGGCAGTCCCTGCTGCCGCTGGCCCGGCCGCAACGCGGCGTGGACGAGATGAGGGACGACTTCACCGGCACGACCCCGGTGCCCGGCGTCGTCGACGTGGACGCACCCCGGTGAACGTGCTCAGCCCGTGCCGGTCCGCCGGCGCGGGCTGAGCCACCAGCCGAACGCCGCCTCCACCGCGTCGACCGGCACCTCGTGCCCCCCGTCGAACTCCCGGTGCTCCACGTCACGGCCGCTGCGGCGCAACCGCGGGACGACGACCCGGCTCGTGCGGTCGATCGGCAGGACGCGGTCGGCGGTGCCGTGGGAGACGAAGCACCGTGGTCGCCGGCCGGGGGCGCCGTCGACGACGAACCCGGGGGAGAAGGCCGTGACGGCCTCCACGGTGCCCGGGTTCGCCAGTCCGACGGTCAGGGCGTAGGAGGCCCCGTCGGAGAAACCGCCCAGGCACAGCGCACCCGGGACGAGGTCCAGGTGGGCGAGGGTTCCCGCCAGGGCGCGGCGCAGCGCGCCGACGTCCGGACCGGGCTCGCCGACCACCACGTCCCACGTGTACTCGCTCGACCGCGGCGCCAGCACGGCGACACCGTGGTGCTCGGCGGCCTCGCCCACCAGGCCCAGGGACTGCTGCGGGGTTCCGCCGGAGCCGTGGAAGAACACCAGCAGCGGCACCGGGCCGTCCGCCGCGGCGCGGGGCACGGCCAGCAGCGCGTCGTGGCGGCCGGCGGGCACCGCGAGCGTCCCGCGCACCGGTGCCGGAGCCGGGGGCGCGCTGCGCGCGGGCATGGCCCCGAGGTCGAAGGGCCCTCGCAGCGCCGGTTCCCGGGCGCCGTCCTCGTCGTCCCCCTCGCCGGACACGGTGGCCTCCGCTCAGTCGTCCCGCTGCGTGGGCTGTGCGCCCCGCCGTCCCAGTCTGCGGTCCGTGGCGTTCGCAGGCACCCGCGGGCACGCGCGGGCACCCGCGGGCTCCCGGGGTCGGCCGACGGCGGGTCGACTGGCGGATCACCGGGGCGCGCAGCATCGTGGCGGGCACGACGGTCGAACCCTGGCCGGTCGTGGTGCGGTGCCGCAGCCGCGGGGAAGGGGGCGTCGTGACCGAGGGGCGGGACCGGGAGCAGCCGGAGGCCCAGGAGGGCGACGTCCTCCTGCGCGCCCTGCGGAGCACCGTGGGCAGGGAGAGCACGACCTTCGGGTTCTCCATCCTCGTCACGGTGACGTTCGGGCTGCTGCAGGCGACCGAGGGCTCTCCGGACGTCTGGCGCGTGTTCCTGTACGCGTTCGGCGCCGTCATGTCCTTCACGCTCCTGGAGGGGGCGCTCTCCAAGGGTTTCCGGGGCCCCATGCCGCAGCACCGCACCAGGACGCTGGCACTGGGCACCAGCCTGAACATCGTCTCCGTGCTCGCGGCCCTCGGGGTGGCGTACCTGATGGCGCGGTGGCTCGACCACGTCGCGCTCTGGGCCGTGGCCCCGTTCGTCGCCGGCGTGGTGTACCTCGTCGTCGAGAGCGCGGAGGCGGCCGGCGCGGAGAGGCTGCTCACGTCGGCGGGGGACCGCAAGGCGGGGGAGGTGTCCGACGAGTAGGTCCTCCGGGCCGTGCACGGGCTCGGTGGGAGCCGCCACTCACCCAGCCCGTCGCCGCACGGCAGCCCCGCTCCGCGACGATCAGCGCCCGGCCCCCGGTGCGCAGCGCTCAGCGCAGCCGCACGGGGACCGCGTCGACGGGGGTGTGGAACGGGGCGTGCGGCTTGCTGCGCAGGACGGCGTCGTGCTCGCAGGAGGCCAGGTGCACCCGTCCGCCGTCGTCGGTCTCCAGCCGGTCCGAACCGGTGCCCTCGTCGACGACGGTGGCCGCCACGGCCTCGTCGTCGAGGGAGGGGTCGCGCAGCGCCGCCGTGGAGACGCTGCACCAGCGGCGCGAGGCCAGCGGGCGGTAGAACAGCCGCTCGCCGTCCGCCGAGATCGCGGTGCCGTCCGCGCCCATCCACACCGGCTGGGTGGAACCGTCCCGCGAGCGCTCCAGGAACGGCCTGCCCTCCACCACGGGGCGGAACCTCGACAGCGGTTCGGCCTTCGTGGAGGGGGGCTCGTGCAGGCGGCGCCGGGCGCTCCCCGTGGCCAGGTCCACGACGATCAGGGCGTTGGGACCGGAGTCCGAGGAGTCGGTGATGTGCGCCGTCCCCGCCTCGCCGGCGCGCAGGTCGACACGCACGAGCTTCGGGCCGCCGGGGCTGGTGGGGGCGAACCCCCGGGGGTGTCGACGGCTCCGAGAGCACTCACGCGGGCTGACCCGGGTGCAGCAGCACCTTCGTCCACCCGTCGACGCGGTCGTCGAAGTTGCGGTACCCCTCAGGTGCCTGTTCCAACGGCAGCTCGTGGGAGACGATGAACCCGGGCTTCGCCCGCCCGGCGGTGATGAGGTCGCGCAGCTGGCGGTTGTAGCGCATGACGGGTGCCTGGCCGGTGCCCATGGACAGGCCCTTGGTGAAGAAGGTCCCGTAGTCCCAGCCGATGCGGCCCTGCTTCGCGCCCTCGGTGGCCGCGCCCGGGTCCTGCGGCATGTAGACGCCCACGACGCCGATGCCGCCGGTGCTGCGGACGACCTTCACGAGGTTGTCGAGCACCAGTTCGGGGTGCTCGTCGCCGGCGGGGTCGTGGGCCTGGTACCCGACGGCCTCCACGCCGCGGTCGACGCCGCGCCCCTTCGTCGCCTCGGTGATCTGCTCGACCGGGTCGGACGCGGAGAAGTCGACGCCGATCGCGCCGATGCTCTCGGCCAGCGCGAGGCGGTCCTTCTCCTTGTCCACGACGAACACGCGGGAGGCGCCCTTGATCAGGGCGCTGTGCGCGGCCATGAGCCCCACCGGGCCGGCGCCGAACACCGCGACATCGTCGCCGGGGACCATCCCGGACAGCTCCACGCCGTGCCAGCCGGTGGGGAAGATGTCGGAGAGCATCGTGAAGTCGTTCTCGTGCTCGGTGCCCTCGGGCAGCTTCAGCAGGTTGAAGTCCGCGAACGGCACCCGCAGGAACTCCGCCTGCCCGCCGTCGTACGGGCCCATGTTGGCGTACCCGTAGGCGGCGCCGTCCATGCCCTCGTTCGGGTTCACCCGCAGGCAGAACGACGTCCAGCCGTGCACGCAGTTGCGGCAGGTGCCGCAGGCGATGTTGAAGGGCACCGAGACGCGGTCACCGACCTCGACGCGGTCCACACCGTCGCCGACGGCCTCGACGACGCCCATGTTCTCGTGGCCGAGGACCTTGCCCTCCTCCACGGTCGTGCGCCCCTCGTACATGTGCAGGTCGGAGCCGCACACGTTCGTGGTGGTGATGCGGACGACCGCGTCCGTGGGGTTCTCCACGCGGGCGTCGGGGACCTCCTCGACGGCGACGGTCTTCGGGCCTCGGTAGACGACAGCCTTCACGGTTCTCCTCCTGTGGACGTGGTGGTCGGGTCGGTCCTCGGTCGGGCGAGGTGCGCGGGTCAGTCGGCGATCGGCTGCCGCTCGGGCACGACGAACACGGTGACGCGCTCCGTCTTGATCTGGTCGGGCGGGTGGGGGCCGCCCTCGTGCTCCTGCGACAGCTCGTCGATCCGGTCGCGCGCGGCCTGGCCGCGCTCCACGTCCCCGACCGTGCCGCGGACCTCGGCGTAGCGGTACGGGTTCTGCTCGTCGCGGATGGCGATCGTCACGAGGGCGTCGCGCTCGAGGTCGTGGAACTCCTGCCGGTGGTCCTCGGTGTTGACGTACAGCCGGTCGCCGTCGACGCCGGCCCAGATGCACTGCGTCTGGATGCGCCCGCTGGGCAGCGGGGTCGAGATGGCCGCGAAGTCGTGCCCGTTCGCCGGCTCACGGGTGGTGGGGTGCAGTTCCGGTCCGTCCTTCGTGTCGGCCACGACCGCCTCCTACCCACCATCCCCGTGGTCATGCGCTCCCGTGCGGTCCGAGGATCGGCTGCCGTCCCGAGTGGTGGCGGGCCGGGGTGGCCACCACGATCGCCGACGTGGACGTCGTCGTGCTGCTCGGCCTGCTCGTGCTGGGGATCGTGGTGCTCACGCCCCTCGCGGAGCGGATCGGGGTACCGCAACCCGTGGTCCTCACCGTCTACGGGCTCCTGCTGGCCCTCGTGCCGCAGGTGCCCTCTCCTCGCCTGCCGCCGGAGGTGATCCTGCCGCTGGTGCTGCCGCCGCTGCTGTTCGCCACGACGCAGCGGGGGTCGCTGAAGGAGTTGCGGCGCGACGCCGGCTCGGTGGTGTTCCTCGCCGTCGGGCTGACGCTGCTGAGCGCGCTCGCCGTGACCCTCGTCGCCCACGCGTTCGGCCTGCCGTGGGCGGTGGCCGTGGTGCTGGGCGCGATCGTCGCCCCGCCCGACCCCGTGGCGGCCACCGCCGTGGCGCGCCGGTTGCGGCTGCCGCCGCGGCTGGTGACGGTGCTGGAGGGGGAGGGGCAGTTCAACGACGCCACCGCGCTGACGCTGTACTCGGTGGCCCTGGTCGCGGTGACGAGCGGCAGCGTCGGGGTGGGGGAGATCGGGTGGCACCTGTTCCTGGAGGTCGTCGGCGGCACCGCGATCGGCCTGGCCGCCGGACTGCTGGCCCGCTGGGCGCTGGCACGCCTGCACGACGCCTCGGTGGAGACCACGGTGACGATCGCGCTGCCCTTCGCGGCCTACCTCGTCGCCGACGAGGTGCAGGCGTCCGGGGTGCTGGCCGTCCTGGCGGCGGGGCTGCTGCTGCGCGCCCGGGGCGCCGGGGCCACCACGTCGCGCGGCTGGCTGCTGGGGCGCGCGGTGTGGCGCTACGTCGACTTCGCCGTGACCGGGTTGCTGTTCGGTTTCCTGGGGATCGAGCTCACCACGGCCCTGCAGAACACCTCCCAGCTGGGGAACACCCACGCCGTCGCCCTCGCCGGCACCGTCGTGGCCGTGCTCATCGCGCTGCGCTTCGCGGTGGTCAACACGGCCTCCGCGTTCGAGGGGCGGCGTGCCCGCCGGCGCGGCTCGGCCACCCCGGCCGGCTGGCGGGAGGCCACCGTCGCCTCGTGGGCGGGCATGCGCGGCGTGGTCACCGTCGCCCTGGCCCTCGCCCTGCCGGTGACGGGCGCTGACGGCGGCTTCCCGTACCGGGCGGAGGTGGTCCTCGTCGCCCTGGTCACCGTCCTGGTCACGCTCATCGCGCAGGGCCTCACCCTCGCCCCGCTGGTGCGGCGCCTGCACGTCGCGGGCCCCGGGTCCGAGGACGCCGACGTGCGGCGGCTGCGCCGCGAGGCGACCGCGGCGGCGCTGCGCGCCGTCGAGGGCCCCGGCCCCGAGGTTCCCGAGCGCGCCCGGGCGACCGCGGCCGCGCGCTACCGCGCACGCCTGGCGCACGACGAGTCGGTGGCCGCGCTGGTCGACGAGGGCGAGGAGGAGCCCGGGGTGCTGGACGCCCTCGACCGCCTGCACGTCGCGGCCCTGGACGCAGAGCGCGAGACCGTCCTGGAGGCCCGCCGCACCGGCGCGGTCAGCCCCGACGCCGCGGACGAGGTCCTCTTCGAGGTCGAGGCGCGCGCGTCCCGCTACGAGTGAGGCGCCCGCGGGGTGCGGCGGCCCGGCCCGGCCCGCGCGGCCGTCTGGAGCGGCGCGCCCGGGCCGGGACGCGTACCGTGCGCAGCGGTGGTGGCCCCGGGGCCGGCGCGGTCCCGCACGAGGGGTCCGCCGCCGTGCGCGGGCGAGCACGCCCGGGTCGAGCGGCCGGCCCCGCCGAGCAGTCACGACATCCCCTCCAGGAGGACCACCATGACCGACCAGCCCACCCGCACCGCCGGTCAGCTCGTCGACGAGCTGACCTCCGACACCGCCTCCCTCGTGCGCGCCGAGGTCCGCCGCGGCCAGCAGGAGATGATCGCCAAGGCGAAGGAGGCGTCGAAGGGCGCGGCGCTGCTCGGCGGCGCCACCGCCCTGGGGGCGCTCGCGGCCGGCACGTCCGCCGCCTTCGTCGTGCGGACCCTCGGCAAGGTCGTGCCCGCGCCCAGCGCCGCGTTCCTGGCGACGCTCCTGTACGGCGGTGGCGCCGCCGCCCTCGCCGCCGCGGGTGTGGCGGAGCTGAAGCGGGTGGGCTCGCTGCTGCCCGAGGAGACCCTGGCCAGCGTCCGCGAGGACGTGCGCGCGGCGCGCCCCGGTGCGGAGGCGGGCACCACCGCCTGACCCCCGGCCCCCGGCCTCCCGCCCCGTGACAGGAACCGCGTGACGACCACGACCGCCCGCACCGCCGCCCCCGCCGCACCGACCCGCCGCGGCACGCGGTGGGCCGACCTGGCCGTGGCCGGCGCCTGCCTGGTGCACCTGTGGCTGTGCTGGCGGCTGCGCGGCTTCGTCACCGACGACTCCTGGATCAGCGTCCGCTACGCGGAGAACCTCGCCGCCGGCCACGGCTTCGTGTGGAACCCCGGCGGTCCGGCCGTGGAGGGCGCCAGCAACCCGCTGCTGGTGGGCCTGGAGGCGCTGGCCGCCCTCGCCGGGCTCCCGGCACTCCGCACCGCCCGGGTGCTGGGGGTCGTCGCCGGGGTCACGTGCGTCCTGCTCGTCGGCCTGCGCGGCCGTGTGCTCGCGGGTGCTCCCGCGGCCGCGGTGGGGGCCCTGCTGGTCGGCTGCAGCGCGCCGTTCGCCGCGTGGGCCGTGGGCGGGCTGGAGACGCTGCTGGTCGCCGCGGTGCTGACGACGGCGGTGCTGGAGCTGGCCCGGCCCCGCGGCGGCAGCGCGGCCCTGGCCGGTGGCGCTCTGGCGCTGCTGCCCTGGCTGCGCCCGGAAGGGCTCGTGGTCGCCGCCGCGGTCGTGGCGTGCAGCGAGGGCCCCGGGCTGCTGCGCAGCGCCACCCGCCGGGCGGCGCTGCGCCGGTGCGCGTGGGTGGTCGCGGTCCCCGTGGCCTCCCAGGCGGTGCTGGAGGCGGGACGGCTCCTCGTGCACGGGCACCTGCTGCCGAACTCGGTGCTCTACAAGTCCGGCACCGGTGAGGGCGCCACGGTCCTGGTCAAGTTCCTCGAGCAGGGCGCGCTCGTCGTCGTGCTCGCCGCCGCCGGCACCGCCCTGGCCACCGGTCGGGCCCGGTTGCTCGCGGTGGCCCCGCTGGTGCACGCGGTGGGGTCCCTCGGGACGCTGGACAGCGCCAACGGCTACAGCCGCTTCTTCATGCCGGTGTGGCCGCAGCTGGCCCTGCTGGCGGGGGTGGCCGTGGCGGCGCTGCTCGCCCTGCGGGGGCGCTGGGGCCGGCCGGCCGCGGCGGCGACCAGCGCCGCGACCGCCGCGGTGAGCGCCGCGCTCCTGCTCGCCGGTCCCGGCGCCGAACGTGCGGTGCGCTCGTCGGCGCAGGAGTACACCGCGTGCAAGGTGGCCGCCCGGGAGGGGGTGGCGGCCTGGCTGCGCACCACGCCCCCGGGCACCGTCTTCGCCGTCTCCGACGCCGGGCTCGTACCCGCCCGGGCCGGCGGACGCACGGCCGTGGACTCCTTCCTGCTCAACGACCCGCTGATCCAGGAGACCGGGCCGCTGCCGTCCGCCCAGCGCGCCCGGATCGTCCTGGAGCGCGGGCCCGACGTGCTCGTCCTGGTCAGCCGCGAGGCCGGGCGCTTCGTCGCCGGCTACCCCACCGACGCCCGGCTGCACGAGCTGGGCACCGCGTCCGGGTACCGGCTGCAGCACGTGTCGTCCGGGCGGGGTGCCGGGTGCCGCTACCACTTGACGGCCCTCGCGCGGTGAGGCCGTGAGCGGCGGCTCGCGCGCCGCCGCGGGGGCGGTGCACCCGGCGGTGTGGCGCACGGCCGCGCTGGTGCTGTGGCCGCTGGCGGCCGGCACCCTCCTGCACCTCCTCGTGGAGTCGGCCACGGGGGAGGCCGGGGACCTGCGCATCCTGTGGCGCAGCGCCGCGAGCCTGGCCTCCGGCGGGCCCCTGTACGACCCCGGGCACGAGTACCTGTACCCGCCGGTCAGCGGCTGGGTGCTCGCCCCGCTGGGCCTGGTGCCCTTCCGGGTGGCCGGCACGCTCGTGGCCGCGGCCTCGGTGGCGGCCGTGGTGCTCAGCGTCCTGCTGCTGCTGCGCACCACCGCCGGGGTGCGGCTGCGCACGCCGCAGGGGTCGGCGCTCGCGGCGGGCACCCTGCTGCTGGTGGCGCTCAGCCGGCCGGTCGCGGGGCTGCTGCGCCTGGGCAACGTCGACCTGCTGCTCCTGCTGGTGCTGACCGTGGCGATCGTCCTGCTCGGACGGGGCAGGGACGCGCCGGCCGGACTGCTGCTGGGCGCCGCCTGCGCCGTCAAGCCCGTGCTGCTGCCGGCGCTGGTGGCGCTGCTGCTGCTCGGGCGCACCCGGGCCCTGGCGGCCGGTGGTGCGGCCCTGCTGGCCCTGACCGCTGCGGGCTTCCTCACCGTCCCCGATGCGGCGGTGTTCACCCGCGACGTCCTGCCGCTGCTGGCCGCGGGGAACCGGGCCGAGCTGGCCCCGTACGACCGGTCCGTCAGCGGCGCGGTGGACCAGCTGGGACTGCCCGCACCCGTGGGGCTCGCGCTGCGGGCCGCGGTGCTCGCCGCCGCCTGCTGGCTGGCGCGGCGGTGCCGCGGGCGGCCGCGCGCGGCGGCGGAGGCGCTGCCGCTCGTGCTGGTCGGCTCCTTCGCCGCGGCCTCCTTCGCGTGGGCGGACTACGGCGCCTACCTGCTGCCGCTGCTGTTCACGGTGGGGCGCGCCGACTCCCTGGTGCGGGCCTGGCCGGCGTGGGCGGGCGTGTACCTGGCGGCCACCACGGACGCCTGGCACGTCCAGCAGCTGCCGCAGGCGCCGGACACGCTGCTGCGGCTGGTGCCGCTGTGGGGGTGGCTGCTGGTGCTCGGCACGTGCGTCGTGCGGGAGCTGCGCGGCCGGGGGGACGTGCGGGGACGCCCCGACCCCTGACGCTCGCCCGGACGGGGGCGCCGGACGTGGCACCATGCACGGGAGTCGAACTCCGACTGTCCGACGGGTGAACGCAGAGGTCGCCGATGCGCGAGGTCCCCAGCACGTCCAGCACGTCCAGCGAGCTCGGCAGGGCCGCACCCCGCCGTGCCGCCGCACCCGGGCGGGTGGCTCCCGAGGCGGTGGGCCGCACCCCCCGGCTGGGGAGCTGGTCGCTGATGGTGGCCGTCGCGCTGCTCACCGGCGGGCTGGCCGTCGTGGCGTCGCTGGCCCTGGGCATCCGGTTGCGCGACCCGGACGGCTTCCTCGGTCCCAGCTACGTGCGGCTGCCCGCGCTCGTCGTGGGCTTCCTGCTGGCGGACCTGCTGCCCCGCCTCGCGCTGCGGGTCCGGGCGGCGGCCCGCGCCGGGGAGCAGCGTGCGGCGGCTGCGCGCGCGGTGCTGCACGAGCGGCTCACGTCGACGCGGCTCGCCCACGTGCTGGTGGGGCTGATCAGCTTCTACGTCACCTACGTCGGGTACCGGAACCTCAAGAGCTACCTGCCGTTCCTGCGGGACGAGCTGCACGACGGCGACCTGCTGCGGCTGGACGAGCTCATGGCCTTCGGCGCCGACCCCGGGCAGCTCGCGCACGAGCTGCTGGGCACGACCGTCGCCGCGCACGTGCTCTCCGCGGTGTACCTGTTCTTCCTGTTCTTCGTCCCGTTCTCGCTGGCGCTGGCGCTGGTGTGGGTCCGCGACCCGCGCGACGGCTACTGGTACGTGACCGCCCTGGGGCTGAACTGGGCCCTGGGGACGGCCTCGTACTACCTGGTGCCCAGCCTCGGCCCCGTCTACGCCGACCCGGGCGTGTACGCGGACCTGCCGGAGACGGGGGTGTCGGACCTGCAGGCGAGCCTCATGACGTCGCGGGTGCTGGTGCTGGCCGACCCCTTCAGCACGAACCGCATCCACGGCATCGCCGCGTTCGCCTCGCTGCACGTCTCGATCGTCCTGACGGCCGCGCTCGTCGCCCAGTTCATGCGCCTGTCCCGGGTGGTGCGCTGGGCGCTGTGGCTGTTCGTCGCGCTGACCGCCGTGGCGACCGTCTACTTCGGCTGGCACTACCTCGTCGACGTGCTCGGCGGGGTGGTCGTCGCCGGGCTGTCGGTGTGGCTGGCGGCGCTGGGCACGCGGGGCTGGCGGCAGCGGGCACGCTCGTCGCCCACCGCTCCCGCCGGCCCCGCGGGCGGCTGAGGTCAGCTCACCGCCAGCTCACCGAGCTCCACCTGCAGGGTCTGCTCCTGCCCGGCGCGCTGCACCGTGACGTCCACCGTCTGGCCCACCTCCAGGTCGGCCAGCACCGCGGACAGGTCCGCGGTGCTGCTCACCCGCTGGTCGCCGACGGCGGTGATGACGTCGCCCTCGCGCAGCCCCGCGGCCTCGGCGGCACCACCCGGTTCCACCCCCACGACACCCACGCCGGCGGGCTGCCCCGAGGAGTCGGCGACCGTGGTCACCGTGACACCCAGGGCGGCACGGTTGGTGTCGGTGACCTCGCCGTCCTCGATGAGCTGCGGGGCCACGTCCTTGACGGTGTTGGAGGGGATGGCGAAACCGATGCCGGGCGCGGCTCCGCCCCCACCGGCCGGGCTGGTGGCGGCCAGCGTCGGGATGCCGATGACCTCGCCCTGCATGTTCACCAGCGCCCCGCCGCTGTTGCCGGGGTTGATGGCCGCGGAGGTCTGGATCGTCCCCGGGAGCGTGGCTCCCGCCGGCGCGGCCTCGCTCGGCGGCTCGGACACGGTGCGCCCGGTGGCCGAGACGATGCCGTCGCTGACGCTGCTGGACAGGCCCAGCGGGTTGCCCATGGCCAGCACGAGGGTGCCGACCTCCACGGCGTCGGAGTCGGCCAGCGTCGCCGGTTGCAGCTCGGGGGCGCCCTCCACCCGGATCACCGCCAGGTCGTTCTGCGGGTAGGTGCCCACCAGCGTCGCCGGGTACGAGGTCGCCGAGTTCGCGAACTGCACCTCGAACTCGGTGGCGGTGCCCACCACGTGGGCGTTGGTGACGATGTTGCCGTCCTCGTCGAGCACGACGCCGCTCCCCAGGCCGTTGGTGGTGCGGATCTCCACCACCGAGGGCAGGACGTCGCTGATGACCTGCTGGTACGACTCCTGCAGGGTCTGCGCCGGCGAACCGGCCGCCGAGCCGTCGGGCGAGCTGGACGCCTCGGCCGCGGCGGCGCTGGTGCCGGCCGGCGCCCCGGACCCGCCGCTGTCGCCGGTGCACCCCGCGATCGCCAGGGGGACGAGCAGGAACCCCGCCATCGCGGCGCGGCGGCGCCGGCGGTCGTGCGTCCCGATCTCGGGGCGGGCGGTGGTCGAGGTGCTGCTCACGGATGCTCCCATCGTGGTGGGGACCTCGCGCCCGGCGCGGGGGCCCCGGTGCCGACGTGACCTTTGCAGGACGTCAATCCTGCTGTTCAGCGCGCTCGACCGCCACCGGACCGGTGCTCAGCCCTGCGTGGTGCCGCGCTCGGCGGTGCCTCCGCGCGGGACGGGAGCGTCGCGCCCGGACGGCCCCAGGTCGGCCGGGTGGGCGCCGCCGAGGTGGCGGGCGGTGTTCACCAGGCCGACGAGGCTGAAGGCCTGCGGCGTGTTGCCCAGGTGCCGGCGCGCGACCGGGTCGTACTCCTCGCTGAGCAGGCCCAGGTCGTTGCGCAGGTCCAGCAGCCGCTCGAACAGCTGCCGGGCCTCCTCGCGGCGGCCCGTGCCGTGCAGGGCGTCGGCGAGCCAGAAGGTGCAGATCAGGAAGGTGCCCTCCTCACCGGCCAGCCCGTCGCCCCCGTCCGTCCCGGTGTCGTAGCGCAGCAGGAACCCGTCCCGCTCCAGCTCGCGCTGCACCGCGTCGACGGTGCCGACCACGCGGGGGTCGTCCCACGGCAGGAAACCGACCTCGGGGATGAGCAGGGTCGCCGCGTCCAGGCCCCGCGAGCCGTAGGACTGCGTGAAGGTGCCCCGCGCGGCGTCGAAACCCTGTTCGCACACCTCGGCGTGGATCTCCTCGCGCACCCGCCGCCAGGCGTCCACGGGCCCGTCCAGGCCGAACCGCTCGACCGCCTGGACGCCGCGGTCCACCCCCGCCCAGGCCAGCACCTTGGAGTGCACGAAGTGCCGCCTCGGCCCGCGGACCTCCCACAACCCGTTGTCGGGTGTGCGCCAGTTGCCCTCCAGGTGCTCCAGGAGCGCCTTCTGCAGGTCCCAGGCCGTCTCGTCCGGCTCCAGGCCCGCGCTGCGGGCCACGTGCAGCCCGTCGAGGACCTCGCCCCACACGTCGAGCTGGAGCTGGTCGGCGGCGGCGTTGCCGATCCGCACCGGCCCGGAACCCTCGTACCCGCCGAGCCAGGGCAGCTCGTGCTCCGGCAGCCGCCGGGTGCCGTCGATGCCGTACATGATCTGCAGCTTCGACGGGTCGCCGGCCACGGCGCGCAGCAGCCACTCGCGCCACGCCTTCGCCTCCTCCACGAACCCCGTGCCGAGCAGCGACTGGAGGGTGAACGTCGCGTCGCGCAGCCAGGTGAACCGGTAGTCCCAGTTGCGGGTGCCCCCGATCTGCTCCGGCAGCGAGGTCGTGGCCGCGGCGACGATGCCACCGGTGGGGGCGTACGTCAGCGCCTTCAGCAGGACCAGGGACCTGCGCACCGCCGCCGTCCAGCGCTCGGCCGTGGCCGGTTCCCCGCGCAGGTCGCGCGGGTCGTAGCGGAAGCTGCCCAGCCACTCGTTCCAGTACGACTCGGTGCCGGCCAGGGCCTCCTGCGCGTCCACGGGCTCGGGTTCACCGGTCCACGACGGCGTGTGCGTCAGCACGAACGGCACCCGGTCGCCGGGTTGGACCGTGAACTCCGCACGGGTGGAGAACCCCTCCCCGTGCAGGGGCACGGGGGTGTGCAGGTGGGCGGCGTCGGGGCCGGCGACCGCGCGCAGACCGCCCTCGGTGCGCCGGACCCACGGCACGACGCTGCCGTGGTCGAAGCGCAGCCGCAGGTCCATCGACACCTGGACGCGCCCGCTGACGCCCTCCACGACGCGCACCACGTCGGGGGCCTGCCCGCGCGGCGGCATCAGGTCCACCACCCGCACCGCGCCCTCGGGGGTGTCCCACTCGCTCTCCAGCACCAGCGCGTCACCCCGGTAGCGGCGCCGCGTGCAGTCCCCGGCCCCGGTGGGCGCGATGCGCCAGCGCCCGGCGTCGGCGTCCCCCAGCAGCGCGGCGAAGCACGCGGGGGAGTCGAAGCGGGGCAGGCACAACCAGTCGATCGATCCGTCGCGGCCGACCAGGGCCGCCGTCTGCAGGTCGCCGATCAGCCCGTAGTCCTCGATGAGGGCCACCGGTCCTCCTCTCGTCGGTGTGCTGCGGTGCGCTGGCCACCCTCTCGTGCGCGAGCCGTCAGCGCTCGGGGGACTCCTGCGGCGGTGGGGTGGGGACCACCGAGACCGCCCCCTTCGCCTCGAAGATCGCCAGGTGCACCGACGACGTGCCCGGGTGCCCCTGCTGGCGCATGATCGCCTCCAGGTCCGTGGGGGTCAGGCCGCAGCGGCGCATGTTCCGCTGGTCCACGACGCCGTCGCGCACCAGGACGCGCAGCGGCGGGTCGACGAGGCGGCGCACGGGGTCCAGGAAGCGCAGCCGGGCGATCGCGCTGTGCACCGCGAAGATCGCCAGCAGCACCGCGGCGCCGGTGAGCCAGGAGGTGTCCGACGCCGTGGCCGAGCGGCCCACCACGGCGCCCACGGCGACGGCCGCGACCCAGTCGAAGGGGGCGAACGCGGCCAGCGTCCGCCGCTCGGAGATGCGGAACAGCGCCAGGGCGGTCGCGAAGAGGGCGACGCCCTTCACCGCCGCCCACGCGGCCACGCGCCAGTCGCCCAGCAGCGCCTCGTGGGCGGTCACATGGCTTCCTTGATGCCCTTGCGGATGAGCCACACGTTGGCCGGCACGGAGGTGAAGAACCCGATGACCATGCCGACCTGCATGAGGAACCAGTAGGCGGCGTCGTCGGGCCGCAGCGGGTGCTCCGGGAAGAACACGAAGCGCATGAGCGCCATCCAGGCGAACAGCCCGATCTCGAAGGTGATGAGCGAGAGGATGTCCGCCTTGGTGGCCTGCTTGACGCCCTCGCGCACGCCGAGGCCGCGCATGGGGGCGATGGCGAAGTACTGGAACGCCAGGCCCAGCAGGACCGCCAGGACGAAGCTGCCGACGTACTCGGCAAAGATCTCGTGCCCGAACAGCGTCAGGCCCAGCAGGAACACGCCGGTGGCGGCGATGACGTCGCCGATGGTGCAGCCGGCGCCGCAGTGGCTGACCCCGGTGGCGACGGTCGCCCAGCCGGGCTTCTCGGGCGCCTGGTCGCGGTCGTGCTCCTGCAGCCACCGGTGCGACTTCTTCCGCCCGAAGCGGTAGTAGCCCCACACCGCCACGGGGCCGAAGTACAGGGCGGTGACCGGCCAGACGATCTCCATGACCTTCATGTGCTGGCGGTAGCCGCGGGCGTAGGTGTCGACGAGGATCACGGCGGCGCTCGCGAAGGCGGCGGCCAGGGCGATCCAGGAGACGACGGTGAGCCAGGTCGGTGGCACGGGGTGCTCCTCCGTCTCGGTCGGGTGCGGTTGTCGTCCGCGCAGATGCTTGCGCAAACGCAATGGACGCGCACCCTGGAGCGGCGGGCGCCAGGGGCGCATGCCCCCCCGGCGCCGGGGGTACGGGGAAGGCATGAGCCCTCACGAGCGCCGCGACCCGACCACCCGCCCGGTCGACCCGTCGGTCCCCGCGGGGCAGCCCCGCGGCCGCACCGGGGACGAACCGCGCACCGCCCGCTCCCCGCTGACCCTGCGCCTGCTGCTGGCGGCGTTCGGGGCCCTGGTGTGCGCCGTGTTCGCCGTGCTGTGGCTGACGGCGGACGAGCCGCCGGGCGGCAGCAAGGGCCCCGGCATCGTGCTGCTGGGACTGGCCGTCGTCGCCGTCGTCGACCTCGTCGTCGTCGCGCGGCGCCTGCGCCGCGGCAGAGCGCGACGGGTCTGAGGCCGGGCGCGAGGGCTGCGGGGGGGGGGGGGGGGGGGGGGGGGGGGGGGGGGGGGGGGGCGGCGCGGGGCGGGGGGGGGGGGGGCGCGGGGTGG